>CAZOLL010000276.1:0-5990 GCA_964580365.1 uncultured Phycisphaeraceae bacterium | reverse complement strand
GATCGGGTCGTCCTCGCGGACCAGGACCTGCTCGCCGTTGAACACCATGACAGTGTCCTTGTTCACGTTCGGCTCGGTCGTGTTGCCGCACAGGATCCAGTCGCCGAGCGAGTTACCCGTGACCGCGAGGAAGGATGCGCCCCAGTTCTCGAGGGAGCCGGTGGTGATCGCGTCGCCGGTCTTCGCGAGCAGCGCGCCGTTGCGCACGGCCCAGTCGTCGTCGTTCACCGGAGCCGAGACGTCGCCGCGAGCGAACCAGTCGCCGTTCGACAACATTCGTGCTTGGAAGGTGTCGGCGTACGTCAGCGAGGGCGCGCCGGGGATCGGCTGTCCCTCCTGGAACTGGCAGACGTCGTCGACGACGAAGATCGCGTCGATCGCGGTGTTCGCGTTCTCGGTGTCACCTTCCCAGTAGTAGTGGTTGCCGTCGGGAGTGCCGCCGCCCTGGTCGTACAGCAGGTTGTCCCACACTTCGTTCACTGCGGTGAGCACGGTGATCGTCGAGATACCCGACTGCTTGAACGCGCTCGCGCCCTTGAACACGGCCGGGTACCGCGAGCTGTGGCAGTTGGTGATCGGCGTGTTGCCGAACAACAAGGTGCCATTGTCGAGCAGCGTCACCGAGCCGATCGAGTTGCCGAAGAGCTCGTCACCCGAGGGATTCGGCAGAAGGTCGGTGAGGCCGGGGAACGAGTCGCCCATCTTGTGCAGGATCGTGTGCGTCGTCCCGTCGAATCGAACGACCTTCTCGAAGATCGAGGCCGATCCGCCCTTCGCGCGCGCCGAGAAGCCGATGTTGCCGGCGGCATCCCAGGACACGGGCGGGCCGCTGTCGAAGAAATCGTATTGCTCGCCAGCGACCCCGCCCTGGAAGGGCTGGCCGTCCTGGCAGAACATCGTCCCGGTGAATGCCGACCCGAGCACGAGGATCGCGTCGTTCGTCGCCGCCTGCGTCGTGCGACCCTTCACGCACCACTGGCCGCCGTCGTGGCGGACCGCGAGATCCTCGAGAGCCAGCCAGTTGGTGAGGACGGGAGATCCCGCACCGTCGAGCGCGCCCGGGACCGTCCCGCTCGAGTGGGTGGTGATCTCGGTGTAGATGACCTCGATGTCGCTGGCGGACGCGTCAGCGCTGAACCAAAGGGCCGCGAACGCGAACGCGGCCGAGCACGGATGCTTGTGAATCATGGAGTCCTCTTCTGCAGCGGGGTTTTCGTTGGGCGATCGCCGATCTCGGGTCGATTTCTGCGTGGGGGTGTCGAGAGTAGCGTGCGAGTGCGCGTCCGTGAATTCACTGATTCCCCTGGCTCTGAAACTCCACGACGCGCGAACGGGCGCGCGTCCGCTCGATGAGTGCTACACTCCGGCGCGACCTTCGGAGTTCGGCGTGAGATCACCGTCACGACTCCGCGCAATCGAACGCGCCGTGCCGTTCGGGCACGACCTGGGGAATCACGCGATTTCGAACGAATCGACGGCCCGCACGACATCGCGCGTCGTCGCGCGCTCTGGCCACGGACTCCTCATTTCGTCGCACCGACGAGGGCGATCATGCATTCCACGTTGACGGTCAAGCACGGGCACAAGGACGCGGAGCTCGCCGCGCTGTTCGAGCGAGAATGCGCCCGCGTGGAGAAACGCATTGCGAACGAGCCGCCTGACGCCGTGGCACTGTCCTGCGTGCTCGATCGCAACCCGCACTGCCAAGAGGCCTACGCGTCGTTGACGTTGCGCATGTCGGGCTGCACGCTCAACGCGCACGGCGTCGGGCCGGTGCTTCAGACTGCACTTCGCGACGCCACCGATGAGCTGCTCGTCGAGCTCGACCGCTGGCGGCGGCACGTGCGCGAATCCGAGCGTGCGAACTCCACGCGGCGGATGACGGGCGGTTTCGATGCCGACCTCCGCGTCGAGCGCGTCGTTCGCGATGACGGGCACGACGACGCGCTCGAGCCGGTGCTGCGGACCGCGCTGCCGGAACTGCACCGCTTCGTGAAGAAAGAGCTCGATCGGCACCGCGCCGTGCTCGATCGTCCGGAGCTCGTCGCGATCGACGCGGCCGATGTCGTCGAGGAGGCGCTCCTCACAGCGTTGTCGTCGCGCGCGTCGAAGCCGGCCGAGGTTCCCTTCGACCGCTGGCTCCTGAGCTGCGCCTACGACGTGATCGTCCGCGAAGAGGGTCGCATGCGGCCGCGCGCGTCACTCGAAGATGAGGTGAAGGTGGCAGCGCCCATCGAGGGAGAGACCTCGGCGGAGGAGATCGTGTTGAACGGTCGTGATCTCGACGTTCGATGGCTCGCCGACTCGATCCGGACCGACGTCCGTTCCGCCGACGAGGAAGCGTGCGGACGCGACGTCCGCCTCGCCGCGCTGCGCGCGATCCGAGGGTTGCCGGGGCCGTCGCGACGCGTCTTGTCGTTGATCGCACTCGAGGGGCTCGACGAAATCGACGCCGCGCGCCGACTCCGGTGCACGGAAGATCAAGTGAGATCGGCGGTGGAGACGGCGCGCGAAGCGGTGCGCGCGCGGTTGCTCGGCCAGGGAGTGCTGACGCGCTGAGCGCGGTTCAAAAGTCGTCGTCGTCGACCGGCACGTCATAGCCGAAGTCGTCGTCTTCGTCGTAGCCGCCGTAGTCGTCGTCGTCGTCGTCAGGGGTCAGCGGGTCCTCGTTCCCCGCTTCGTCGTCGAGATCGCCTGCGCCGATGTCATCCGGCTCGTCGTCGAGGTTTGCCGGCGGTTCGTCGCCGGTGATCATCGGAGCCGGGTCGCCGCGGCGCTTCTTCTTGCCGCCGGGCTCTGCGCGCTTTTGCTGCGCGAGGCGCTTCTTCAGCAGCTTCTCCTGGACGGTCTCCGCGTCGAGGCGCGACTTCACGCCGTCGGCCTTCGCACCGGGCTTCGATCCCGATTTCGCAGGCGTCGCGCCCTTCGCGGGGACGGCGGCCGGCTTGCCGGACTTCGCGGCCGGCGGCGGCGGAGCGGCGGGCTTGGCCGGCGCGCGGGGCGGGACCACGCCCTTCTTCGGAGGCGATTTCGCAGCGGGCGCGGCCGCAGCCGCCGGTGCGCCGGGCTTCGCGGCGCGCGGTTTCGCCTTCGCGGCCGGCTTCGCCGGGACCTTCTTCTGCGTCTTCTTGTTGGCTGCCACGCCGCCATGCCCTCCGTGCGGGTCGCGGCGGATCGGTGCGGGTCGGGCGAGGACCTCGCGCGAAGAGACCGCTCGAGTTCGATGACGCCGGGGACCCGCCGACGACCCCCGGATCGGGCGCGGACAGTATCGTCGCGTTCCCCCTCGTGCAAGCCGCGCTCCGGAACGTCAAGGGGTTTTTTTCCGGTGTGCGCTCCGTGCGTGCGGATCGGCGAATTCAGCGCGATCCGGGCAGGTCGACGTTGACGCCGAAGGTGTAGGTCAGCGTCATACCGTGCCACGCGCAGACGCCGAGCGCGAAGATCAAGATCAGGTCGAGCAAGACGACCGCGACGCGGGGGAGCTTGCGACCGAAGAAGAAGCGGAGCGCGACGAGCGCGAGCGCGCCCCAACCGAACAGGCGGTGTCGGCCGACCGACGACTCGGGGAGGATCTCGCCGCGGCCGGCCCACAGTCGCGCCGCGAGTTCGCCGGACGCGAGCGCGAGGACGAGCGCCGCGGCGCCGACGCGCAGAAGGCCGACGCCGCGGGCGGCCGGGAACGCAGGCGGGCCGTCGGACCGGCGGCGCGCCGCTGAGACGATCGCGGCGGCCAGCCAGGCGACGGCCAGCCAGGACAGAACGGGATGGAGGTGTTCGCGGCCGAGGACCACGCGCCCAGGTTAGAGGCGATTCACCATGGCGTAACGGAACTCGAACACGTCGTCGTAGGCGCACGGGAGCGCGCGGACCATCACGGTGTGGCAGCCGCCCCCGAGTCCCACCGCCAACTGGACGCCTTCCGGAGTGATCGAGTACGGCACCTCGCAACCATCGATCAGGATGCGGAACGCGGGGCCCTCCTGAGTGAAGTCGTCCGTCGCGATGCCGAGCGAGACGAGGTACGGCTGGACGCGGACGTGACGGACGTCGGGGATCTCGAGCGTGAGCTTGAGGAGCGGGTCTGGGTCGAGCGCGCGGATGCGGACGACGTGGCGGGCGGCCATGTCGCGCAGGTTGAAGTCTCCGGTGATGAGCACGGTGCGCATCCGCAGCGCCATGGCCGTGCGTCCTTGCGCGATCGCTTCCGGCGCCCACGCGTCGACCATCAGTCCTGAGTGCCACGGATCGCGCCCGTAGCGGCTCGGGAGGTCCTCGCGGCCGTTTCGGCCGCGGTGTCCGGAGAGGAAACCGTCGAAGTCGTCGTCGTCGCGATCGAGCGTCGACCGCAGCTGCGCATTGCCGTCGGGGGTGTTCGCGAACGCGCGCAGCACGCGCGCGCGATCCGGAACCTCGCCGCCGCGCCATGCGTGGAGGCGCCCCGCGTTCGGGCTCGGCGCGAGGTCGGTGCTCTCGCGAAACTCGGGGATCGCGCGCGTCGCGCGCACGGCGCCCGCGCGCGGGGCGCCGTTCTGGACCGGAAGGAGCGGCAGGAGGCCCGCCACGAGCAAGGCGGCGCCGGTGGACATCGGGATCTGCGACATGGTTCGATCTCCTCGCGGCGTCGCGCGCTCTCCGGAAGTCCCGAAGCGGTCCGTTCCGAAGGCGCCGCGGCGCACGCGGGAAGGAAGAGCACCGGCCGTGCCGCGCCCCAAGTGGCTCATCCGCGGCGGATTCGCTTGGCAGTTGCGATCGACCGGGCGTCCCGCTGGGATTCCGCCATGCGAACGGCGCAGAACGATTCGATCGGCACGGCACTCCTCGGGCAGCGGCTCGCGGCCGTCGCGGAAGAGATGGGGGAGTCGCTGAAGCGCGCCGCGTTCTCCGCGAACATCAAGGAGCGGCTCGACTTCTCGTGCGCCTTGTTCGCATCCGACGGGACGATGGTCGCGCAGGCCGCGCACATCCCGGTGCATCTCGGTGCGATGCCGCTTTCGGTCGCAGCGGTGCGCGCCGATCTCGCGCTGCGACGCGGCGACGAAGCGATCGTGAACGATCCGTTCCGCGGCGGCACGCACCTGCCGGACGTGACGCTGGTGCGACCGGTCTTCCTGTCGCGCGGCGCCAGGCGTCCGGACTTCTTCGTCGCGAACCGCGCGCATCACGCGGACGTGGGGGGCGCCACGCCCGGCTCGATGGGAATCGCAAGTGACGTGTTCGCGGAGGGAGTTCGAGTCCCGCCCGTGCTCCTCACTCGCGGCGGCCGTGCGGACGAATCGGTCTGGCGGTTGTTCCTCGCGCAGGTCCGCGAGCCGGACGAACGCGCCGGCGACCTGCGCGCGCAGCAGGCCGCGAACCACACCGGCGCCGCTCGGCTCGCGGTTCTCGCTCGCGAGACGTCGCCCGGAGCACTCGAACGCGGCTCGCGCGAGCTTCCGCGCGCGACGGCGCGCGCGCTCGCCGAGCGCCTGCACCGCCTTCCGCGCGGAACGTTTCGCGCGACCGATCGGCTCGACGGCGACGGACTGTCGACCCGCGCACTGCCGATCACGGTCGCGATCACGATCTCGAGCGGCCGCGCGCGCGTCGACTTCACGGGCACCGCGCCGCAGCAACCGGGGCCGGTGAACGCGAACCTCGCCGTCACGTTGTCGGCGGTCGGGTATTGCTTTCGCTGCCTGCTCGAGGACGACGTCCCGATGAATGGCGGAATCCTCGCGCCGCTCGACGTCGTCGCGCCGGAAGGTTGCTTGGTGAATGCGCGACTGCCGGCCGCCGTCGCCGCCGGCAACGTCGAGACGTCTCAGCGGATCGTCGACGTGGTGTTCGCCGCGCTCGCGCGTGCGTTGCCCGACCGCGTGCCCGCGGCGTCGGCCGGGACCATGACGAACCTCTCGTTCGGGACGCGGGCCGGCGCCACGTACTACGAGACGCTCGCCGGCGGCTCCGGTGCCAGCGCTCGCGCGGACGGCGCGAGCGGCGTGCAGACG
>CAZOLL010000275.1:0-5991 GCA_964580365.1 uncultured Phycisphaeraceae bacterium | reverse complement strand
GCACAAGCGCAAGAGTTCAAAGCCGGTTTCGTCAACACCGATCGCATCTTCCGGGAAGCCACCACAGCCAAGGCTGCGCAGGCCAAGCTGGAGCAGGAGTTCTCCCGTCGCGAGAAGGAACTGGTGGACATGGGCAACACCCTGAAGACCGCCAGCGACAAGTTTGAACGTGAAGCGCCCACCATGGCCGAGAGCCAGCGTACCGCGCGCCAGCGCCAACTGGTGGACCAGGACCGCGACTTCCAGCGCATCGGCTTCATCACGCCGCTCGGCCGCGCCTACCGCTTCACGCGCACCGACCCGGAAGATCTCGGCCAGGGCTCGCTCGTCGCGCTGCTGCCGCGGTACTTCGAACAGCCCGGGCTGACCGCGACACCGATCCACTGACGTGAAGGCCGCCCCGGGCCGAGCACGGTCCGTCGCCGCGATCGCGCTCCTCCTTTGCATGCATCCCGGTCCGCGCGACGCGCGCGCGGAGCTGGACACCGCGCTGCAGGCGCAGATCAACGGCGCGATCGACAAGGGCGTGACGTGGCTGCTCGAGTCGCAGTGGCCGGACGGCTCGTTCGCCGGCACCGAGGCGAGCTTCTTCCCGCTCGGCGGCACCGCGCTCTCCGTGCTCACGCTGGCGAAGTGCGGCATCCCGGCGAACCACGCGGCGATCCAGCGCGGCCTCGCGTTCATGGAGGCGCGCCCGCTCGTGCGCACCTACGAGCTGGGCGTCGTGCTCCTCGCGTACGACGCGCTCGGGCCGGGCCCCCACCGCGCGCGCGTCGACGAGCTGGCGAAGCAGATCCTGATGATCCAGCACGAGAACGGGTACTGGGACTACCCGACGCGCTCGATGGACCTCTCGTGCACACAGTACGCGATGCTCGGCCTGTACGCGGCGAGCCGCATGGGCTTCGACGTGCCGGCCGGCGCGCTGCTCAAGACCGCGAACAACGTGCTGGACGACCAGGCGAAGACCGGCGGTTTCTCCTACACGACCGCGAGCCCGCCCACCGGCTCGATGACCGTCGCCGGCGCGTCGGTCGTGCTGATCTGCGCGCAACTGCTGCAGCAGAAGAACCGCCTGCCCGACCCCCTGAAGGCCCGCATCGACGGCGCGATCGACCGCGCGGCCGAATGGCTGCGGCGCAACTACACCGTCGAGCAGAACCCCGAGCCGTCCGTCGCCAACAAGCAGTGGGACCGCTGGCTCTACTACTACCTGTTCGGACTCGAACGCTTCGGCGCGTTCGCGGCGAAGGCGCGCATCGGCGACCGCGACTGGTACGAAGACGGCGCGCGCTTCCTGGTGAAGAAGCAGGACGCGAACGGCCACTGGTCGAACGCCTACGCGGAGGACGTGCTCTCCACCGACTTCGCGCTGCTCTTCCTCGCCAAGGCGACGGCGAGCATGACCGGTGCGTCGAGCGTGCAGCTCAAGCGCTACGAGCCCGTCTCGGCGAACGACGACCGCCCCATCACGATCCGCGCGACCGGCACCAACCCGTGGCAGGTGTGGCTCGCGGCGATCTCGCAGAAGACGATCGACGACTACTCGTGGGAAGACGGCAAGCTCCGCGTCGCGGAGGTGCGCTGGTTCGCGGGCGACGAGAAGATCACGAGCATCGCCGGCAACCGCACCGTCGCGCGCGGCGCGGAGACCTACGCGATCCAGCACCCGGTCGCGACGAACGGGAAGTCGACGCTGCGTGCGGAGGTGGACGTCGTGGCCGACCGCGCCGACGGCGAGATCGTCACGGTGGCGTCGAACGTCCTCACCGTGCTGACCGAGAACGTCCTGTCCGACGAGGATCGCGCGCGCATGGACGACCTCGGGAAGAACCTCTGCTACGGCGCGCGCATGAAGGTCCGCGCATCGAGCTCGTGGGACGGCGGCTGGGCGCCCGACTTCGCGGTCGACGGGCAGGACTCCGTCGCGTGGCTGACGAACGACAAGGACCAGGACTCCTGGCTCGAGATCGAGTTCGACCGCACCATCCGCGTGAACCGCATCATGCTCTCCGACTCGGTGTGGCACCCGCACGACAAGAAGCGGTACTGCCGGCCCACGAAGATCACGCTGTGGTTCAACGACAAGAAGGGGCCGACCGTTGACCTCCCCGACGACGACTGGATGCGCCACCGCATCGAGCTGCCCGGCGTCGCGTTCAAGGTGCTGAAGATCCACATCGACGCCCGCGTGCCCGGCCACACGCACAAGCTCGCCGTCGGCTTCCGCGAGGTCGAGCTCTACTACGACAAGGATCGCGACGCCAAGAAGGGGCTCGCGGAGCCCGTGAAGAAGTAGGGCCGGGAACTCGCGCACGCGACCTCGCGCGTTTCGAGACTTGACGCTCCCCCCTGTCGCCGCGGTCAACTAGCGATGCGATGAATCGATGGAGTGCGCGCATCGTCACGGCCGTCGCGGTCTGCGTCTGCGCGAGCGATGCACTCGCCGACACCTCGTCGCTCGAACTGCTGCAGGGCTTCGTTCCGAATCAGGGCCAGTGGCCCACGGCGGCCCGTTTCATCGCGCGGCACGGGGAGACGACGCTGCGGCTCGAGCAAGGCGCAATCGCGCTGCACCGATTCGGCGTCTCCGCGGATCATCAGCCATCTGGCTGCGTCGTGCGCCTCGTGTTCGATGGCGCGAATCCAGACGCGCTCGCCGAGGGCGTCGCTCCGCTTGCACAGCACCACAACTTCTTCCTCGGGAATGACCCGGAGCATTGGGTTTCGGATGTCGTCGGGTTCGAGCAGGTTCGCGTCCGCGATCTCTACCCCGGCGTCGACCTCGTGCTCCGCCTCGCGGATGGCCGATTCACGTACGACCTGTTCGTTCGGGATGCGGCCAGTCTCGATCGCATCGCGATCCGCGTCGAGGGCAGTGAGGGCGTCTCGCTCGAAAGCGACGGCTCGCTGCGCCTCGACACCGCGATCGGGCCGTTGGTGCAGCTTGCGCCGCGTGCGTTTCGAGCCGGTGAACACGAAGCGGCCACACCAATCGCTTGCGGAGTGGCCGTCGATGCGCGATCCGACATTCGATTCGTGCTCGATCCGAGCCAGACGCGCGACCCCTTCGTGATCGATCCGGGCCTCGAGTGGTCGACTTTCATCGGGGGGCTGACCAAGGCACCGAACGGGATCGGCCCCCCGAACCAGGCGCGCGACGCGCGCGTGCTCGCGGATGGATCGGTCCTCCTCGTCGGTCACACCGGCGCGATCGACTTTCCCGTGACGCCGGGAGCCTATCGCACGACGTTCGTCGGCAACTGGAGCGATGGGTTCATTGCCAGGCTGAATCCAACGGGCACCGGACTCGTGTTCTCGACGTTTCTGGGCGGCTCGACGTCCGATCACATCGAGGGACTCGCGCTCGCCACGTCCGGATCGATCGTCATCGGTGGGAGCAGCGGTTCGGTCGACTATCCGACGACCGCTGGGGCGATTTCGAATGGTCCCCCTTCGCAGCTCGGTGACGGGGTGATCAGTCGACTCTCTGCCTCCGGGAACCTTCTTGAATACTCCGCGGTGATCGCCGGAGTTGAAGGCAACCCGATCTTGGACATCGAGGTGAATCCGTTCGGCGAGATCATTGCCGTCGGGGCGACGACTTCGAGCGACTATCCAACGACTCCGGGCGCGTTCGACACGTCCGTCAATGGCGGAAGCGATGGTTTCATCTTCAAGTTGAATGCCGCGGGTACCGCATTGGTGTACTCCACGCTGCTAGGCGGTAGTTCGGTCGACCTGATCGATTCGTCCGCGCTCGCCCCGGACGGCAGTGTCTTTGTAACCGGAGTCACCCTCTCGCCCCTCTTCCCGACCACTCCCGGCGCGTTCCAGCCGAACCCGCCGTCGAATCCGTTCCGCGGCCCGCACGATGCGTTCGTCGCGCGCATCGCGCCGTCGGGAAGCGCGCTGATCTACTCGACCTATCTTGCCGGGGTCTCGTCGGACGACGGCTACGCGATCGAAGTCGACCCGCTCGGCCGCGCCACCATCGTCGGCGAGACCTTGTCGCCCGACTTCCCCACCACTCCCGGCGCGTTCCTGCCGAACTGCGCGTTCACCTGCGCCACCGGGTTCGTGTCGCGGCTCACGGCGGATGGCTCGAGCCTGGTGTGGTCGACGCGCTACGGCGGGGTCGCGGACACTCAGGTCTACGACGTCGCGCTCGATGCTTCCGGCGGCGTCGTCGTGTCCGGGTCGACCGGCTCGAACTACCTGATCGCGACCCCGGGCGCGTTCGACACCAGCTACTTCAGCAACGGACAGGATCTCTTCGTCGCGAAGTTCGACCCGAGCGGGCGGCAGACCTACGGCTCTTACCTCGGCGGCTCGCAGCCCGACCCGCCTTACCCGTCGAAGCCGAGCGTCGCACTCGACCCGACCGGCGCCGCGACGGTCATCGGCTCGCTCTACTCGCCCGACTTCCCGGTCACTCCCGGGACGATCGACACCACCTTCGCGATCGGCAAGGTGTTCATCACGCGCCTCGACCTCCTGCCGACCGGCGTGACGAAGTTCGGGCGCTCGACGTCCGGCTGCCGCGGGCCGGTCTCGATCGGCGTGAGCGCGCTGCCGTCCTGGGCGACTTCCGGCGCAAAGTTCGAGATCACCTGCACCGCCGGGCCGACCTCCGGCTTCGGCATCCTCGCCGTCTCGCTCGGCAAGCTCGCGGCGCCGATCCCGGTCATGGGCGCGCAGCTCTTCGTCGACCCGTTCGCGCTGGTCGCGGTGCCGATGATGTCCGGCAGCGAGGGCTACGTCTCGGAGCCGGCCAGCCTGAACGGCGTCCCGATCGGCACCAAGGGATACGTGCAGTTCCTCTGGCAGGACCCCTGCGCGCCGCTCGGCGTGTCTGCGTCGAACGCACTCGAGATCGTGGTGCAGCCGTAGTCTCGCTCCGAATCGCGCCTCGCGGTTTCGGCACGTTCCCAACCCTCCGCCGGCTCCGGTATCCTCCGCCGCGTCTTCGGCTCGGCACCGCGCACACGTTCAGGGAGTGCGGACCTTGCGAACGCGATCGGCCTCCGTCCTGCTTCGGAGCCACCGGGCATCCACGCCCCGGTCCGTTCGTGCCACGTTGCCGGGCAATTCCCTTCGTGTCTGCCCAACGCCCACCAAGGAGAGAGAACTCGATGTCGCCGCTCGCCCGCTCCCTGCTCGTCGCCTCGCTCGTCGCGCTTCCGTGCGCGGCGGCCGACGCGCAGAACATCGGTAGTCACTCGACCGTCAACCTGGCCCTGCCGGAGCACGTGCTGTCGCCCGGCCGCATGCACCGCATCGTCGTCCCGACGGGGCATCCGTCGCTGAACGTCATCGCGAACATGAACGCCGCGGTCGCGCTGGAGGACTACGGCGCGTTCGTGATGGTCGTGGTCGACGAGGTCGCGCTCGGCGGCCACGCGGCGGTCGAAGCACTGCAGTCGTCCGGCGCCGACGTGCGCGACGAGCTCGCGCTCGTCAACGTGAACGGGTACGTGCTCGACGGCATGGACCGCATCGCGACCGATCGCATGCGGATGTCGATGCCCGCCGAGCTGCGCGAGAATCCGGCACCGCCGGCCGACAACGAGAAGCGCATGCGCGTCGTGCAGTTCACCGGCCCGGTGAAGGACGCGTGGCTCGATTCGCTGCGCGCGACCGGAGTGAACGTGATCTCCTACCTCCCGAACAACGCCTACGCGGTCAGCGCGGGGCCGGTCGCGTTCTCGGCGCTCGCCGCGTTCGCGACCCAGCCGTTCGTGCTGGCGGTGACGCCGTACGAGCCGGCGCTGAAGCTGCGCTCCGAGCTGCGTCCTCCGTTCGCGTCGCCGGCCGGCGTGTACAAGGTGACGCTGCAGGTGATTGCCGACGACGAAGGCCTCGCGTTCGCGCAGTCGCTCGGCGCGCGCACGCTCGAGACGCCGTCCACGCCCGATCGCGTCGCGGGGTACTGGAACGTCAACGTCGTCGTGAACGGCGCCACGATGTTCGAGCTCGCGCGCGACCACC
>CAZOLL010000274.1:0-5999 GCA_964580365.1 uncultured Phycisphaeraceae bacterium | reverse complement strand
CGCTCGATCGGGAGACCCTGCTCGGCGAGGTCGACTGGGCCGTGCGCCACGAGGATTGCCGGACGCCGGCGGACTTCCTGCTGCGGCGGACCGACTGCGGATATGGCGAGCGCGACAGCGTCGAGCGGATCCACCGGATCGTGCGCGAGCGAATGTCGAAGCTGCTCGGGTTCGACGCGCACGCGCTCGGACGCGCGGACGCCGAGTGGTCGGCGGTGTTCACGAGGATGCACGCGTTCCGGGAGGATCCGGGGCGGCGCGAGAAGTGAGCGGGCGTCGACGGCGCCGCGGACTTCTTCGTCACTGCTTGCAGGAGTCCCACGTTCGCGTGGGCCGAAGGGGTTGACGGCGTCCGCCGCGCGTCGGAGACTTCGTGTGCATCTGATCGAAGGAGGAACGATGTCGAATCGCGTTCTCATCGCAGTCGTCGCTGTCGCCGCGTTGTGCTGCCCGGCCACTGCAGCGGTCCTGAAAGTCCCGAGCGCCACGTTCCCGACGATCGCGTCCGCGGCCGCCGCCGCGGGGCCCGGCGACGTGATCCGCATCGCCGCAGGCACCTACACCGAGCCGATCCTCCTCACCGGAAAGACCGGCGTCACCGTGAAGAACCGGGGCAAGGTCGTGATCGATGCCGCGGCGTTGTCCATGGGAGTCGGCCTCGACACCTGCACCGACTGCAAGGTCAACGGCATCCGCATCGAGTCGGCGTTGACGCTGGGGATCTCCGTGCTCGAGTCGACCGGCTGCGCCATCAAGAGGTGCCGCGTCAGCGGCGGCGCGGGCATCGGAATCGGGATCGACAAGGGCACGGAGATCGAGGTCGAGAAGAACCTCGTCGAGGACGTGGGCAGCTTCGGCATCCGCATTTCTTCGGCCTCCGGAATCGCCGGCGCGCGCTGCGTGGTGCGCGGCAACCGCGTGCGCGGCGCAGGTTCCGACGCGATCAGTGAAAACGGCGAGGACAACGTGATCGACAAGAACGTCGTCGAAGACGCGGGCGGCGACGGCTGCGACACCGACGGTGCGCGGGTGGTCGTCAAACGCAACCGCTTCGAACGCAGCGGCGCCAACGGCATCCAGAGCGGGGGCAGCGAAGCGTTGCTGCAGAAGAACCGCGTGATCGAAGCGCAGGACGTCGGGATCGACACCGGCGGAGGGACACCGAGGATCGACCGCAACCGTGTGATCGACTGCGTCGGGGTCGGCATCCTCGTCAACTCCGGGTTCACGGCCTCGACGAAGAATCGGGTCGTGAAGGCCGGCACCAACGGCTACGAGCTCCACGGGGGGATCGGCTCCTACGACCGCGACCGCGTCAGCCGCTGCGGCGCGTCCGCGTTCAGCTTCGATTCCGGCTCGAACACCTTCGACAAGTGCCGCGTGACCCGCCCTGCCGCCGACGGCTTCATCTTCTTCGGCGGTTCGAACACGTTTACCAACTGCCGCGTGACGCGGCCCGGCGACGATGGATTCGAGGTCGGCGGCGGCTCGAACGGGTTCACGAAGTGCCGGGTGACCAAAGCCGGCGACGTCGGGGTCGTCATCGCCACAGGCGGCAACACGTTCACGAAGTGCAGCGCGAAACAATGTGGAGCGCTCGACCTCGAGGACATGGCCGGCGTCGGCGCCAACACTTACGTGAACTGCGATTTCCCGAACAACAACCTGTGAGTCAGCGCCGGTCGCCGCTCAGCACGAACGCGTTCCGAGTGCACGGATGCGCGCAGCGGTGCTCGGGCCGCGTCGGCCTCACGTCCGTCGTTCCGGCTTCGACGCCGTCACGACCTTCGCCATCAGGTAGCGCAATCCCAGCCACCGGCAGACGACGTCGCTCATCCCGATCCTGGTGAGCTGCTCTTGGTAGATCCCGGTGTTCCGCACGTCGACGATCATGAGCCGACCGCCCGGACGCAGCACACGCACCGCTTCGCTGATCGCTTTCTCTTTTCCGGCGCGCCCGGTGATGTTGTGGATCGCGAAGCTGGAGACCACGACGTCGAAGCTCGCGTCCTCGAACGGCAGCGCCATCATGTTGCCGGTGTGCAGTTCGACGCGATCCGTCACGCCTTCGGCGACGGCGTTCTTCTGCGTGACGTCAAGCGCGTTGCCGGACTGATCGCCCTTGATCCACAGGTCCACGCCGACCGCGCGTCCGGTGGTCAAGCGCTGCGCGGCCATGAGCAGCACCGCCCCACGCCCGCACCCCATGTCGAGGAGGCGCTCGTCCCCGCGGAGCTTCAGTTGGTCGAGCAGTCCGGCCCAGAGGACGAACTTCCCGCGGAGCGTTCCGTGGAGGTAGAGCCCGAGGATGCAGAGGACGAAGAACCCGGCGAAGTAGTTCTTCTTGCTGCCCGTCGGGATCGCGAGCGCGAAATTGAGGGCCGCGATGACGCCCATGAAGATCGGGCCGATCGGCGCGTCGATCCCGTACTTCCCGCGCCGGGGAGGGGTGATGGTCTCGGTCATGCGGCTTGCTCTCCTGTGGCGGGAGTCCGCGCTGCCGGACCTTGCTCCGCCCCCCGCTCGGGCTCATCCTAGTCCGCCGTTCGCGAGTGCGACCTCCGGCGCGCGAAATCGAACATCCTCCCGAACGGACATCCCTGACGCTCGTGCGACCTGCGGCGCCCGGTAGGCTCCTCTGCTCCCCACTCTTCCCGGCCCAGGAGTCCGCTCGATGCGTCGCCTCGTTCCGAGCATTGCGTTCGCCGTCCTCGCCGTCCTCGCCGTCTTTTCCGCCGCCGCCCACGCGGGCGACATCACCGCGACGGTCACCGGCGGATCGCTCCACTTGGTCGGGACCGCCAACGCGGAGTCCCTCGAGATCGACCAGCTCGGCGTCGGCGCGAACGAGTTCCGCCTGGTGCCTTCCCTCGGCACGACCGTCAACGGCATGGCAACCCCGGTCACGCTGGGCGGCGTCACGAAGGACGTGGTGATCGATCTCGGCAACGGCGGAGACGGCGTGGTGGTGGCGGGCGTGCGCGTGAAGCGCGACGTCGTGATCCAGGGTGGGATGGCCGGGACGATCGACGTCACGCTCGTGGGCGTGACCGTGGACCGCGACGTTCGCGCCGCCACGCCGATCTCCAACGTCGTCCTGGCCGTGAACAGTTCCACCGTGCGGCGCAATGTGCGCTTCGACGGCGGCTCGGCGGGCGACGTCTGCAACGTGATCGCGTCGCTCGTGCGCGGCAACGTCGATCAGGAGGGGAACGGCGGTGGCGACCTGCTCCGGGTCGACTCGTCGCGAGTGCTCGGCAAGATCACCGGCGACGGAGGTCCCTCGAACGACGATCTCGAGGTCGAGTTGACGCACTGCGGAAAGGGCGTCGATTGGACTGGCGGCGACAACAATGATTCGGTGCTGCTCCACGCGGCCGACGTCGACGGGGACGTGAAGGTCGACGGCGCCGGCGGCGACGACGACGTGACGATCGACGCATGCGAGATCGCCGGGGGAATCACCATCGGATTCGGCGACGGTGCGATGAACGAAGCCACGCTCGGACCGCTCGATTGCGGGAAATCGCTGCGGATCCTCGGCGGGACCGGCGCCGACACGGTGTCCGCGGTCGGCACGTGCAACATCGGCGGCGACGTCCGCGCCGACCTCGGCAACGGCGCCAACGATTGCGATCTGGACCAGGTCCAGGCCGACGGCGACGTGCGCCTCACCAGCGGCACCGGCGCCGACTTCTTGCGGCTGGCCAACGCGACCGTGCGCGGCAGCGTGCGCGCGGACGCCGGGGGAACCGGCGGGCTCGACAAGTTGAATCTTGTCGGGGACAGCATCCGGGGGTCGGTGAAGCTCGCCGGCGCCGATTCGGTGCAGGTCGGCGTCAGTGCGACGACGGTCGGAGGCACCGGCACGTTCACGACCGGCAACGCACCGTCGACCGTCGACTGCCAGGGGTCGAGGTTCCGTCAACTCCGGGTCGCCACCGGCCCGTCCGGCGATGTCGTGGTGATCGGCGGCTGCGCGACCGCGAAAGGCGTGATCGTGACGTGCGACAACGGAGCGAACACGATGACGATCGCGAACACCGTGATCGGGGGCGACCTGCGCGTCACCATGGGTGCGAACGACGACTTCCTGTCCCGGCTCGGCGGCGTCGTGGCCGGCAAGACGAAGATCGACCTCGGCGGCGGGAACAACACGCAGGTGCCGTGACGCGGAGGGCGCGTCGACCGGTCGGCGGGTTCGCCATGCCGGGAGCTCACGCACCGTCGCGTCCGTGCCCGCGCCCCCCGTCACTCCACCGGCAGGAACAACTGCGTCTTCCACTTCGCCGGGTCGGGCACCATTCCCGGATCGGTCCAGTACACCTCCCACAGTCCGCCGCGCGGCGTGAGCTTCTGGGCGGCGGCGTATTCACGCAGCTGCGCGTGAGCGGCCTTCAGCCCGTCGTACGGGCCGGAGTGCCACGTCATCAGCGTGCGGCCGGCGGGGAGCTGGCTCGCCTGCACGCGGCCCTTGCCCTCGATGGCGCTCGCCACCGGGATGCCGGCCTCGACGTCGAGCGTGTCGCCGTCGACGCTGTGGAAGTAGCTGAACGGCACGCCGGCCATCTTCGTGCTGCTCTCGGTCAGGTAGCCGAGCACCTCCGGGAAGACGGACGCGAGCTTCGCGCTGAACTCGCTCGACTTGCATTGGAAGCGGATCGTCGCGACCGGCTGCGCGGCCCGCTCGATGATCTCGTAGGGCGAGTCGACGGCGCCGCGCTGCGCCACCGCCTTTGCGACCGCCGCGGGCAGCGCGAGGAACGCCTTGTCGATCTCGACGCCGCGCTCGACCTTCGTCGCAATCAGCGTGATCTCCATCGAGCCGGTCTTCACCACGCGCCGGCACGGAAAGGCCGCACCGTCGACGTCCTTCCAATCGGTGAGGCGCACCTGCACCTCGGACCGCTCGGCGAAGCCGAAGATGATCACGCAGTCGCGCGGCGTCGGCAGCTCGATGTCGATCCGCGCGATGCGCGCGGTCTTCGGCTCGATCCACCACGTGTCGACGCTGCCCTCGGCGGTCGTGAGCTTCAGCACGGCGTGCGGCGTGCCGTCCAACTCGCGCGTGCCGTCGCCGGCGACGGTCTTGTACAACTCCTTCGCGGGCGCGCCGCGCTGCAGCGCGACCCACCGCGCGAGCGCCGTCGCGTCCGCTCCGGAGTGCACGCGCACCCCCGTGTTCGGCTCGATCTCCCAGACGGCGTCCTTCGACAGCCCGCGCTCGAGGTTGGAGATGCCCGACATCTCGGTGACGTGGCGATGCGCCGAGCGCCCGGCCCACGCCTCGCGGAACGTGCCGGTCTCCATCGGAGTTTCGCCCGTCTCCGCGAAGCGCACTTCGACCGTGCCCTCGACCGAAAGCGTGTCCTTCTCCGTGGCCACCGGGGCCGGCGTGCCCCGCGCGCTCTCCACGCGCGCGAGAAGCTCGGCCGTCGCGGGGTCCTTCGTCTCTTGCGAAAACGCCGTCGCGGAGAGCAGGAGGAGCGCGCCGGTCGCGCGCAGGGAGAGAAAGTTCGGCTTCATGAAATCGCCTCGCGGGAAAAGGTCCGAGCCGCGGCGAAGTACCGCGCCAACCCCCCGTATGGAATCGGTCGCGCGCATCATCGACGTTTCTCACATCGTCCGTCAAACTCGACGGCGATGGTCCCCCCGCCCTCCGCGCACGGCGCCTCGTTTCCGTCCACGCGGTGGTCGCGCATCCTCGCGGCCCCGGGCGAGCGCGACCTCGAGTCGCTCGCGCGCGCCTATGCGCCGCCGATCCGCGCGTGGCTCGCCGCGCGCTTCCGGTTGAACGACGACGCGGCGGACGATCTCGCGCAGGAAGCATTCGCGTGGATGCTCGAGTCGCGCCTGTTCGACCGCGGCGACCCGTCGCGCGGCCGGTTCCGCGGCTTCCTCAAGACCGCGCTCGCGCGATTCGCACTCGAGCGGTTCCGCGCCGACCGCGCGGAGAAGCGCGGCGGCGGAGTGCACATCGAGCCGCTCGACGCGGCATC
>CAZOLL010000273.1:0-6002 GCA_964580365.1 uncultured Phycisphaeraceae bacterium | reverse complement strand
CCTCGCGGCGTCGATCGCCGCGCGCGGCCGACTCCGAGCCTCTCGCGGTACACGTTCTTCGGCGGCCGCCGGCGCGGCGGTCGGCGCGACGGCGAACGCGACAACGCGTTCGTCGATCTCTACTCGCCGCGACTTGCCGCGCTCCTGCTCGTGTTCTTCGCGCTGACCGTGCTCGATTCGGTCGCGACGGTCTGGTACCTGCAGAAGGGCGGCTCGGAGCTGAATCCCATCGCGCTCGCGATGCTCCGGCAGGGCAACGTCCCGTTCGTTCTCTACAAAGGCGTGCTCACCGGCTTGTGCATCCTGTTCGTGATGCTGCACAAGAATTTCCGCTATGCGCGGTACGCGGTGATCGTCGGGTTCTCGTTCTACTTCGCGCTCGCGATCTGGCACACCTACCTGCAGGTGAAGGCGTGGCACCTGCCGGCAATCTACTCCGGCAACTGAACGACTCGGGTGAGAGCGGGGGACGCGCGCTCGCGCGTCAGACGCCGAGCTCTTCGCCGAGCGAGCGCGGATGGACAGCGTCGCGGGCGTCGCCCAGGTCGCGGGCGATCTTGGGCCACACGACGGTGCGCGCGCGGTCGAGATCTTCCGGGAAGTCGATCTCGATCCACGGCAGGCCGCGCGTCGGGACGGCGGCGATCGGGTGGACCTGGATCATGCGGTCGTAGGCCTTCGGCGCCCAGGCATTGACGGCCTGCTCGGCGACGAGCGCTTCGACGTGGCGGAACAGCTGCGCCGCCCCGGTCGCGGAGAACTTGAGGACGCCGAGGTTCTCGCCGTGATACCCGCCGGCCGGGAGATCCTTCGCGATCGCGGCCACGTGACCGCCCTCGACGCGAACCTTCATCTCCTCCTCGCCCAGCCCCTCCCCGGCAACGCGGGTGGGCTCGTACAGGAGTGCGTCCGGCGCCGGGGAATCGAGCAGGCCCTCGAGCAACCGCGGATGGAACAGGACGTCCGCGTTCATGAGGACGAACCCCGCGCGGGCGTGGCTCTCGGCGAGCGAGAGCGAGTAGAGCGAGTTGGTGCGGTCGTAGACCTCGTTGTGCACGTAGGTCAGCTCGGATCCGCCGAACGCCTCGAGGCGGGCCGCCTGGTACCCGGTGACGACCACGATCCGGTCGATCCCGGCCTTGTGCAGGGCAGCGATCTGGTGTCCGAGAAGCGGCTTTCCCCCGACGTCGAGCAGGCACTTCGGCCGATCGGCCGTCAGCGCCTGGAGGCGGCGGGAGCTTCCGGCCGCCAGCAGGATCGCGGTGTGGATTCTCGTCACGTCGTGGGGTGCCCGTCCGCCGGAAGTTGGCGCGGGATGCTAGCGGACGCGACGCGGTCGCCCGAGGATGAAATTACCCGGGGGGGACCCGCACGAAAGGCGAAGGGGGCGATCCGGCCCCCGGGTCAGCGGGAGATTCGGAACGCCCCCTTCTGAATCCTGGGAGTCGGTGCGCGCCGTGGCCGCCTCTCGCTGACATTGCGACACCTGCACGCCGAGCGCCGACCCAGGTGGGTGTTCTGCAATAACGTCGTGTCGGGATCCGAGCGGACGCTTCGACGCCGAGGGTGCACCGCCCGGTTCCGTGTGAATCTGACCGACGCACTCCCGCGCGTCAAATCCGGCGCATGTTTCAACAGTCCCCGGGGCTGAATTTGACTTTAACGTTAAGGTCGATATTCTCCGCCGGCCGATGAGGTGAGCGACGGGTGGCGGTCGCGCCCGGATCGAACCCTCGGGCTCGGTTCTTTCGCGCCGCTGGACGGGCGTGGAACCCTGCGGCGAATTCGGGCGAACTCGGGCGAAGTCTGGCGAGGTGCGCGATGGCGAACGAACGCGATTCGGATCTCGTCAAGATCGGCGATCTCGCGCGGCTCTCGAACGTCACGCCGCGCACGCTCCGCTTCTACGAAGACCTCGGCCTGCTCGAGCCCGATGGCCGCAGCACCGGCGGCTTCCGCCTCTACGGCGCCGATCAGGTGCATCGCCTGCGCGCGGTTCTCGCGTTGAAGGAAGTCGGCTTCAGCCTCGACGACATCCGCGCATTCCGCGCGCTCGCCGAGCACGGCGAGGGCGGCTTCGAAGTGATGGCGCGCTTGCGCACCCGCATCCGGTCCGGCGTCGACCAGCTCCGCGACCGCATCACGCGGCTGCAGGCCGCGCTGAAGGATCTCGAGCACGCCGAGTCCGTCGTCGCCGCGTGCCACGGCTGCGAAGGCAAGCGCTACGACGACAAATGCCACGACTGCTGGAAGCAGCTCGCCGGGGGGACCCTGCCCGATGCGCTGCGCGCGGTGATCTGAGATGAAGCCCCTCGAGAAGTCGCTGCTGAAGGAAGTGCGGGCCCGCGGGTTCGCCACCTACGACGAGATCGACGAGCTCCTCGCCGGCAAGCCCGGCGCCCGCGGCCGCGCGCCGCGCGAACCATCGCCGAAGCGTCTGCTCGAACTCCTGAAGCACGTCGAGGTGCGTGCAGGCTCCTCGGTGCGCGACGACGCGCCGGACGCCGCTGCCGGCTTCGACGGCCTCCTGCGCGGTTCGCGTTCGGGCGATCCTCTCTCGGTCTACATCCGCGAGATCAACTCGGTCCCGCGCATGGAGCTGGACGACGAGCTGCGCCTCGGCCGCCGCCTCGAGTTCGTGCGCATGCGCTTCCAGCGCGCCGTGCTCGACGCCGGCGTCCCGCTGAAGATCGCGAAGGTCATCCTGAAGAGCAGCCGCATCCGCCCGCTGCTCGACGAGGAGTCCGGCAGCGTCGGCCTCGCGCGCCACATCCCGCCGGGAGCGCGCGGCCGCAAGGTGCGCCGCGCCTGCGCAGAGTTCAGCGCCGTGCGCGAGGAGTTCATCGTCCGCAACCTGCGCCTCGTGCTCGCGGGCGCGCTCGCGTACCGCACCTACGGAGTGCCGGTGCTCGATCTCGTGCAGGAGGGCAACGCTGGACTGATCCGCGCGGTGGAGAAGTTCGATTGGCGCAAGAACGTCCGCTTCCGCACCTACGCGACGTTCTGGATCCGCCAGGCGATCGAGCGCGCGATCGCGTTCAACAAGGGCATCGTGCGCGTCCCGAACTACCTGCAGCAGAAGATGCGCCGCCTGCGCCGGGAGGGCGCAATCCCCAAGAAGCACGAGGCCGGAGCGCTCTCCGACATCTCCCGCGCGTTCGACCTCTCTCCTCAGGTCACGAGCCACCTGCTCGAGACCGAGCGCGCGGCGACTTCGCTCGACTTGCGCGTGGGCGAGAGCGGGGACGAGTCGCTTGGCGCGCTCCTTCCTGCCGACGTGGAGGAGACGTTCCTCGATCCGTCCGAGGTTCCGCTCCTCAAGTCGCGTCTCCGAGAAGTGCTCGCGACGCTGCCGAACCACGAGCGCGCGATCCTCGAGTACCGCTACGGTCTCGGCCACCCGGAAGCGCTCACGCTCGAAGAGGTCGGTCGCCGCATGAACGTCTCGCGCGAGCGCGTGCGCCAGCTCCAGGTGCGGGCGATCCGCAAGCTGCAGGCGCCGGGTCTGCGCGCGCGCCTTTGCGGCTTCGTGTGACCGTCGCCCCGGGCTTTTCGAGCCCGGAGAGAGCGCGCGACCGCTAGACTCCCGCCGCCCCATCGCCGTCTGCCCGGCGAACCAGGCAGCCGGGGCGCGTGCGCCGAGCGTGAACCCACATCCTTCCCGCGTCCCGCTGATTCCGATCGTCGCCGCCGCCGCGCTGGTGGGCGCGATCGTGTGGTGGACGTCGCGCTCCGGCCACGTCGGCCCCGAGCCGGCGCGCGAAGTCGTCTCCGGCCGCGCCGAGCGAGTGATCCTCGTCTCGCTCGACACCGTGCGCGCCGATCACCTGAGCCTCTACGGCTACCCGCGGCCGACCACTCCGAACCTCGAGAAGCTCGCGACGCGCGCCGCCGTGTTCACCGACGCGATGAGTCACGCGCCCTACACGCTGCCGTCGCACATGTCGATGATGACAGGGCTCTACCCGCGGGCGCACGACGTCCGCTTCGCGACCGACGTGCTCGCGTCCGCGCACGTCTCCGTCGCCGAGTCGCTGCGCGCCGCCGGCTTCCGCACCGGCGCCTTCACGGACGACGGCTTCGTGAACAGCGCGTTCGGCTTCAGCCAGGGCTTCGAGTTCTATGACGACATCCCGAACGAAGGCGCCGCGCTGAACAACGGCTTCCGCCGCTACGGCGGCCGCCTGCACGATTGGATCCGCCGCCACCGCGACGAGCGCTTCTTCCTCTTCGTGCACTCGTTCGACTGCCACGGTCCCTACCAAGTGGAGCCGCGCTACCGCGAAGCGCTTGCCGGCACGCGCGCCGTCGTCCCGAAGAACGCCGCGACACCCGCGGAGTGGGAGTACGCGAAGGCCGTGCGCGCCCACCGCTACCTCGAGCTTCCCAAGCACGCGTCGCTCGAGGAGGTGATCGACCTCTATGACGCGACGATCCGCTTCGTCGACGAGCAGATCGGCAAGCTCGTGGCGCTGCTCGACGAGCTCGGCCTCTTCGAGGACACGCTCCTGATCATCACGTCGGACCACGGCGAATCCTTCCTCGATCACGACGTCTACCTCGGGCACGGACTCCTGCTGTACGAGGAAGAGGTGCACGTCCCGCTGATCGTGAAGTTCCCGCGCGGCCGATTCGCGGGCCAGCGCACGAGCGACGTCGTGCGGCACATCGACCTGTTCCCGACGATCGCCGCGTCGGCGGGCGCGGACTGCCCGAAAGAAGTGCAGGGTCAGGATCTCGTGCCGGCGCTCCTCGGTCAGGACCGCGAGCCGCGCATCGCGGTCGGCTGGTCGCCGAACCTGTGGAACCAGGACCTGAAGGGCGCGGCGGCGAGCACGCACTACGTGCGGCGCGGCAAGATCAAGCTGCTCGAGGCGCCGCGCATCGACCTGCGCCGCCTCGTCGACGAGCACCTGATGCGCCCCGAGGAGGGCGAAGCGAAGTACGACCTCGTCGCCGACCCTCTCGGCTTCGCGTCGCGCGTGCTCTACGTCGACCAGATGTTCGACCTCTCCGCGGACCCGGAAGAGCGGGTCAACCTCCTGCCCGATCGACGCGAGGAGCAGATGCGGATCGTGGCGCGCCTCGAGCAGATCGATCGCGAGAACGACGAGATCTGCGCGGCGTTCGAGAAGAAGGGCGAGGCTCCCAATGCGGTGCTCTCCGACGCGGACATCGACCGGCTGGTGCAGCAGGGGTACATCAGCGCCGCCGACGCGCGCGGCATGAAGGCGCGGCAGGAGCGCGATCGCCTCGAGCACGAGCGCCGCGAGCGCGAGTTGCTCGAGGACGCGACGCGCCGACTGCAGCGTTTCTCCGAGGGCGACCAGAGCGTCGACTTCACCGAGGACCTCGTGCGCGCGCTGCAGACGGCGGGGAAGATCGACGAGGCGATGGCGGGTCGATTGCGCGCGCGGCATCTCCGGCGCGAAGCCGGTCTCGGCAACAAGTGACGCGCGCCGCGCTCAGCGGCCGGTAACGAAGCGCTCGACGAGCGAGAACACGCCGCGCGGCGGGCCCTTTCGCACCGAGCGTGCGCCGAGCCACTGCGCGAACGTCTCCGCGAACGCGAGGCGCGTCGCGAACCGCGAGAGCGCGGGACGCCGCGCCGCGTCGACGTCGAGGCTCGCCAGCATCTCCCGGTAGACGCCACGTTGCGCGCGGCTGTTCCGCCACGCGTCCTTCGCGGTCGGCACCGTGAGCACCTGAAACAGCTCGAACAGGTTCGCGTGATCGAGGTAGATGCGCTTGAACTCCTCGAGCGCGCCTTCGTCGTGCGAGTGCATGACGACCGCGTGCGGCTCGAACACGATCGAGTGCCCGGCTTCGATGACCGACTTGCCCCACGCGACGTCTTCGCCGAAGCGGCGCTCCGGCAGCGGGAACTTCTTCCACGCGGAGCGGCGCATCGCGGATGCGACGTCGTCGAACGCGCAGGTCGCGAGCCGATCGAGTGGTGCGAGCTCGTCGAGCCGCCGGCCGCGGGGCAGCCGCTGCACCGC
>CAZOLL010000272.1:0-6025 GCA_964580365.1 uncultured Phycisphaeraceae bacterium | reverse complement strand
CCAGCAGCCGCGCGAGCGCCGCGTGGTCGCGCGTCAGCGGGCAGACGACGTCGGGGTAGCGCGCGAAGCGGATCAGCCCGACGCGGTCGTCGGGTCGGCCGGCGACGAAGCGCGCCGCCGAGTCCTTCGCGACGTCGAGTCGGGAACGCGCCGGGTCGAGGTCCTTCGCCGCCATCGACGAGGACGCATCGATGCAGATCACGACGTCGATCCCCTCCGCCGGCACCGGGCGCAGGACGCGCTCGACCGGTCGGGCCAGCGCCACGATCGCGAGCGCGAGGCCGAGCGCCTCGACCGCGCGCGGGAGGAAGCGCAGGCGCGTCCTCCACGTCGACGGCAACCCGCGTGCGAGCGGCGCCGCCGCGAACGCGACGGCGCGGCGGCGCCGGGCGGCGACCCAGAGGATCACCGGGATCGCCGCGATCGCGGCGAAGAACGCGGGGTGCGCGAAGGTCAGGGCCGGCTCACTTCCCCGCGCTCGCCTTCGCGAGCTCGAGGTATTTGCGGTAGGTCGGTCGCGAGAGCAGCTTGTTCTGGATCACGTGGACGGCGGTCGCGATCTCCTGCGCGTCCATCGGGTGCAGCTCGGGGAGCGCGAAGAACTTTCCCGCCGTCTCCGCCGCGACGCGCCAGCACTCGGCCTCGTCTTCCGTCATGCCCGCGCCCATCACGAACTCGCGGTCCTTGTCGAGGTTCGCGGCGTCGAGGAGGCCGGCTGCGGCCGGCGCGGCGGGCGCCAGAGGCGCGAGGGCAGCGGTCGCGGCGCCCGCGCCGGTCAGCAGCATCGTGCGCGCGAGCAGCGCCCGGCGGGTGAGGTCGTCGATTCCGTGGGTCATCGGTTCGTCTCCGCGTGCGCGCCCGCGGCAGGGCGCGCCGGATGCAGGTTGCGTGGGCCGAGCGTAAAGGCGCGGCAGGTTCCGTCACCTGCGCGGCGCGAATTGAACCCACGCCGCTTCAACCGGACGGACGCTCCGGTAGAGTCCGCCGCCTTCGACGGGAGATGCGCGTGAGCGAAGTCGTGATCGTCGCGATCATCGGGGGTCTCTTGCTCTTGGTCCTGCTGCGCGCTCTCGAGCGTGCGCTCGATCAGCGACGCATCCGCCGCTACGTCGAGGCGCGTGCTTGCGAAGTGATCGAGCTGTGGGAGATCCACGCGCGCCCCGCGGCGCACACGTGGCGCAACACGCGCGTGTTCCAGGCGAGGTTCCGCGACGCGCACGGCAGCGATCACCTGGTCCGCTGCGAGACGAGCATGCGAAAGGGCGTGTACGTCTCCGACGAGCAGATCATCATCGACCCGAAGCGCAGAGCGCCCGCACGAGCGACTCCGCGTCCTCCGCGAGCCGAGCCCGTTCCGGAGCCGCAGGCCGAGCCCGCGCGAACTTGACCTGATCGCAGGCGCGCAAGAGCGCGACGACGCGCTCGCGTGCCGAAGGTTCGATCGCCGCTGCGCGCGCGTCCTCGGCGAGCTGTTCGGTGCTCATGCGCGGGGCGAAGACGCCGAAGCGCTCCTCGACGAACTCCCGCACGATCTCCGCCAGCTCGACGTGGAACGCGTCCGCGTCGGACGTCGCGAAGCCGTCGCGAAGCCGTCGCAGCCGTTCGAGCGCGCGGTCCTCGGGCAGAACTCGCGGCGTCTCCGGCGGCGGTTCGACGCGCGCGCGTCGTCGTGCGCGCACGATGAACGCGGCGATCGCGACGGCGACGAGCGCACCCGCGGCGCAGATCCACCACACGAGCGGGATTCCCGCGCGCGGCTCCATCAGGAGGTCGCTCGGCAGCTCCGGCGGTCCGAGGGTCGATCGCGTCATCCGCTCACCGCTTCGCGCCGCGCAGCTCGCGCATCCGGAAGAACTCGAGGATCGGCCGCGCGACGGCGTCCTTCACCGCGGTGCGCGGCACCGGCACGTCCATGCGGTCGGCGCCCGCGCGCGCGATCGTCTCCGCGGTCTCGCGCTTCCACTTCGCGACGCGCTCTTGCCAGGCGGCGCGCACGCGCGGCGAGCTCCAGTCGATGACGGCGCTCGAGCCGGACTCTGGGTCGCTGACTCGAACGAGGCCGGCGTCGAGCGGGGCGAGCTCGGGCGCGAGCAACCGCACCGCGATCACGTCGTGGCGCTTCGCGCACGCGGCGAGCGGCTCCTTCCACGAGCGCGCACCGTCGTGCGGCAGGAAGTCGGAGACGAGGAACAGCACGGCCCGACGGCGCACGACGCGCGCGGCGAACTCGAGCGCCGCCGCGAGGTCGGTCGTGCCGCGCGCCGCTTCCAGCGCGAGGCAATCGCGCACGACGGCGAGCGCGTGGCCCGCGCCCTTCTTCGGCGGCACGTACTTCTCGATGCCGGCGCCGAACGCGACGAGCCCGACCTTGTCGTCGTGACGCTCGGCCGCGAGCGCGAGGCAGGCGCAGACGCGCGCCGCGGTGCGCCGCGGAGTCAACGCGCCGAACTCGGTGTCCATCGAGCGCGAGAGGTCGAGGAGGAAGAGGATCGTGAGCTCGCGTTCGTCGACGTATTTCTTCACGAACGGCCGCCCGACGCGCGCCGTCACGTTCCAGTCGACCGAGCGCGGGTCGTCGCCCTCCACGTACTCGCGCACTTCCTCGAACTCGATGCCTGCGCCGCGGAAGACCGAGCTGTAGCCGCCCGCCATCACGCCCATGACGAGCCGGCGGCTCTGCACCTCGATGCGCCGCACTTCCGCGAGGAGCTCGGCGAGCTCGGTCTCGCGGTCGTGCGCTGCGCTCGGGCGTCCGGGCACGGTCGCCTCCGTCAGGGCACGCGAACGGTGTCGAACACGCGGCGCACCACGTCGACCGAGGTCACGCCTTCGGCCTCGGCCTCGTAGGTCGTGATCACGCGGTGGCGCAGCACGTCCATGCCGATCGACTTCACGTCGTGCGGCGTGACGAACCCGCGGCCGTCGAGGAACGCGCGCGCGCGCGCGGCCTGCGTGAGGGCGATCGAGGCGCGCGGCGACGCGCCGTACAGGATGAGCGGCTTCAGGTCGGGCAGCCCCGCCTCGTGCGGCCGCCGCGTCGCGAACACGAGGTCGACGACGTAGGAGAGGATCTTGTCGTCGACGTACACCTCGTCGAGCAGCGCGCGCGCGGAGAGCACCTGCTCCGGCGACGCGACCTGCCGGACCTCGGGCTTCGCGCCGGTCTTTGCCATGCGCCGGACGATCGCCGCCTCGTCCGCCTTCTCCGGGTAGCCGACGACGATCTTCAGCATGAAGCGGTCGATCTGCGCCTCGGGCAGCGGGTAGGTGCCCTCGTGCTCGATCGGGTTCTGCGTCGCGAGCACGAGGAACGGCGATGGCAGCGCGCGCGTCGCGCCGGCCAGCGTGACCTGGTGCTCCTGCATCGCCTCGAGCAGCGCGGACTGCACCTTCGCGGGAGCGCGGTTGATCTCGTCGGCGAGCACGAAGTGCGCGAACACCGGGCCCTCGCGCACGGACCACGTGCCGGTCTGCGGGTTCAGGATCTGCGTGCCGATGAGGTCGGAGGGCAGGAGGTCGGGCGTGAACTGGATGCGACGGAACGTGCCGCCGAGCGCGGCCGCGAGCGATTTGACGGCGAGCGACTTCGCGAGGCCCGGCACGCCTTCGAGCAGCACGTGGCCGTCGGCCAGCAGGCCGACGAGCAGCCCGTCGAGCAACGCCTTCTGTCCGACGATGACGCCCTCGACCTCGGCGACGACTTCCCGCAGGAACGCGCTCTCGCGCTGGATCTTCTCGGCGACTCTGGTGACGTCGGTCACGGTCTTCGGACTCCGCACGAACGATTCCTGGCCTCGAACCGGCGCGGGGAGACTACACGGATTCGCGCCGCCCGCGCCGCGCGCACGCATCGCGCGCTTGGCGGCAACGGCGCCGTGCGGGTAGCCTCGCCGAGGTTCACCGCTTGCTGGACCGAGCCGCATGCATCCGACCCGCGCCCTGTCGTTCGCCGCCGCCGCACTCGCTCTTTTCGCTCTCCTCACGATCCGCGTGCCGGACCTGCACGCGCAGGCGGCGTCGGGCATCCCGCGCATCGAAGGCCCGCCCGGGCTGCCGCAGGGCGTCACGCGCGAGCAGATGTGGCCGGCGCCGACGGCGGAGGATTGGAAGCGGCCAGTGTTGATCCAGTGGGAGCGGACCTGGGACGACGCCGTCGCGGTCGCGCGCGAGACCAACCGCCCGATCATGATCTGCATCAACATGGACGGCGAGATCGCGAGCGAGCACTACGCGGGCATCCGCTACCGCGACCCCGAGATCGCCAAGCTCTACGAGCCCTACGTCTGCGTCATCGGCTCGGTCTACCGCCACACGCCGCGCGACTTCGACGAGCAGGGTCGTCGCATCCTGTGCCCGCGCCTCGGCGGCGTGACGTGCGGCGAGCACATCGCGCTCGAGACGGTCGTGTTCCCGAAGTACCTCGACGGCAAGCGCATCTCGCCGCGACACATCCTCGTCGAGCCCGACGGCACCGCGAAGTTCGACGTCTACTACACGTGGGACACCGACACCGTGTTCAACGCGGTGCGCGACGGCGCGAAGGATCGCAAGGACATGAAGCCGATCGTGCGCGGCGACCGCTCGATCCTCGAGCGCGTCGCCAGCCGCAACGGCCGCGACCGCTCCGCCGTGGAGAGCGCGTTCGAGAAGGGCGACGACGCGGCGAAGCAGTCGATCATGAAGGCCGCGCTCGCGAGCCCCGACTCCGCGCCGGTCGACCTCTTGCGCGTCGCGCTGCATTCGTTCGACCCGCAGCTCTCGTCGATGGCGCGTCAGGGACTCACGCAGGCGACGACCGACAACGCGGCCGACGTCATCAACGACGCGCTGCGCATCGCGGCCGACTCGGGCGAGAAGCAGAAGCTGATCGATGCGCTCACGCGCATCGGCGAGTCGTCGACCCGCGCGCGATCGCTCGCGACCTTCCACCAGGGCCTCGCCGTCCGCGACGGCGCGGTCGACCTGCAGAAGTGGTCCGACGCCATCGTCGGCGGCGCGTCGTACGCGGCCGCCGCGCCGGCCGCGGAAACGAGCGCGAAGGAGGAAGTCGCGCTCGAGAACCAGGCGCGCGCGTTCGAGGGCGACGATCCGTCGGCACGCCTCGACCTCGCGGAGGGCCTGATCCAGAACGCGATCGCCCCCGACGCGGCGCCCGAGGACGCGCGCATCGCGCTCATCGACGCGAAGACCGCAGCACTCGACGCCGAGGCGCACGGCGCGACCGGCTGGCGCGTGAACGCCGTGATCTCGGCCGCGGAGTGGTACCTCGGCGACCGCAAGGAATCGCACCGCCGCGCGGAGGCCGCGGTCGCGGCGGGGATGCCTGCCGATCCGACGGGCTGGTCCGCGATGGCCGTGCTCGGCATCTTCGCGCAGGGCCGCCAGGAGCAGATCGCGAACGCGGTGCGCGCGAAGGAGAAGTGGCCGCCGCAGTGGCTGACCGATGTGCACTCGGCGTACACGGTCCTCCTGCACCACCCGCTCGCCACCGACGAGCACGTCGCGGCGCACTACGACTTCCTGCGCTGGTTCGATTCGGCGGGCGAGGCGGAGCGCGTGCTGGCGCAGGGCCTCGAGCGCTTTCCGGAGTCCGACGCGCTGAACGCGCGCCTGCGCCGGCGCATCCTCGGCACGGTCGGCGCCGATGGACTCGAGCCGGCGTACGCGGCGAAGCTCGCCGAAAAAGATGCGTCGCCGCGGCTCGTGTGGTTCGCCGGCGTCGCGGCGCACGTCGCGGCCGAGTATCACCGCCGCGACCAGGATCCGCCCGAGGCGCTCGAGTCCTACGCGCACGCGATCGAGCACTTCGAGAAAGCCGTGACCGTCGAGCCCGAGCGCAAGGAGCAGGCGGACCAGTGGGTCGCGCTCGCACTCGCGGGCCGCGCGCGCATCGAGTGCGAAGCGGGCGATCTCGAGAAGTCGCTCGACGACCTGCTCGCGAGCTTCGCGCGCAAGCCGGACGCCGCGGCCACGCAGGACGGGCTCAACATCTCCGCCGTCGACACCGCGAAGATGCTGATCGAGC
>CAZOLL010000271.1:0-6035 GCA_964580365.1 uncultured Phycisphaeraceae bacterium | reverse complement strand
CGGGTCGAACGCGGGGCCGAACTCGGCCTTCGCGGAGATGAACACGACGCCGAGCGCGCCCTGCTTCGCGAGCTCGATCGCCCGCAGCTTCGACTCCTTCCGGTCGTCGCCGCCGGTCGCGAACGCGATCTTGCCCGCGACGTCGGCTCCCGCGAGCGCGGCCTTGCCGGAGACTTCCGACTCGCCGGAGAACGACAGCGGCGTCACGTCCTTCTGGTCGACGGTCGCGGTCTCCCCGATCTTCACCGAGCCGTGCGCCGGCCCGATCCTGCCCTTCATCTCGAACGGGACGAGGAATTGGTCGCACAACGGCGTGAAGCCCGCGCCTTCGAACTTGCCGGCGACGAACTTCGCGGCGGTGACCGAGCCCGCGTAGCCGGAATCGCGTCCTTCGAGCTGATCCGACGCGAGGTAGTCGACGAAACCCTGCATCTTCTCGGCCGTGATCGATTCGGACTGCGCGCGGACGGAGGCTGCGAGAAGCAGGAGGAGCGCGAGGGCGGCGGAGCCGGAGAAGCCGGCGGAGCGGAGGCGGCGGATGTTCATGATGGAGGTGTTGAGGTGTGGCGTTCGAATCGAGTTCAGTTCGGGAGCGAATCTACCGAAGCGTTTGACACGGAATGGGCCCCGCGCCATTCCACCGAGTGCGAACGAGTGCGAAGCGTCCGGCGAGTCCGAACCAAGCGAGCGATCCGTGGCGTACCCGTCTCGACCGTCCGATCCGAATGAACCCGCGCACCCGACCCACCAGGTCGCGGTGTACGTGTTCCGTCGGACGCATGCGGGGCCACGTTACCTCGTGCTGCGCCGCACGCCGGAATTCGAAGGGCTGTGGAGGCCGGTGCTGGGGACGGTCCGACCGGAGGAAGCGCTCGAGAACGCGGCGATCCGCGAGGTGCGCGACGAGACCGGCATCCTGACGCCGCGCGCGCTGATCGACTTCGGCTTCCGCCATCGCGAGCAGATCGGGGACTTCGACCTCGTCGATTGGGGCGTCGGCTACGATGTCGGCGCCGACGAACCACGAGTGCGACTCTCTGGCGAGTATCGCGAGTTCCGCTGGCTCGACTTCGAGCACGCCTATCACCGAATCGAGCTCGAGCCCTACCGCGAAGCCGTGCTGAAGCTGCACTTGCGGCTGTCGGGCTGAACCGGCCAAGCGGGCCGGTATTCCGCAGGAAGCAATCGGTCGCGACTCCGTTCGTGGCCGGTTCTCCTCGCCCGAGGTGTGCCATGAACCGGTCTCGGAATCGACTTCGCGGCGAGCGCGGCGCGGTCCTCCTGCTCGCCTTCCTCGCGCTGATGGTGATCACGGTCGTGGTCGCGCAGCTCTTCATCTCGTCGACCGTCGACCGCAGTACCGCGGCGAACAACCTCGAAGAGGTGAAGTTCGACTACGCGGCGCGCGCGGCGTTCGAGCAGGCGAAGGCGCTCTTGATCCGCGACTCGAAGGACGAGGAGGAGCAGGCGGAGAGCGACAGCGGCGGCGCCGGCGGCATGGGCGGCGCGGGCGATGCCGGGGGCATGGGCGGCATGGGAGGAATGGGGGGCACGGGCGATGGCTCGGGCGAGGACACCTCGAACGCGCCGACGGACTCGCTGCTCGACGAGTGGGGTGACCAGAAGGGGGAGACGCAGCAGCAGTACGGCGACACCGTTTCGATTCGCATCCGCGTGATCGACGAGGATCGCAAGTTCAACCTCCTCACTCTCGTCGCCGAGGATGCGGACTACCGCGAGCACTGGAAGTCCGCGCTCGTGCGCCTGCTCGACACCTTCCGCGAGGACTCGAAGAAGGACGTCTCGATCGGCGAGGCCACCGACCTCGCGGACGGCATCGAGCGGTGGCTGAAGGGAGAGCGCCCCGACGATTTCCCGAAACCGCCGCAGTCGACCGACCCCGAGGACGAGCAGGAGAAGAAAAAGGTCTTCGAGGAGAAGGAGCAGGTCGTCTACCCGCTCAGCATCGACGAGCTGCTCGCGGTCGACGGCATGACGGAGGAGATCCTTCACGGCTTCATGGAGAACGACCGCTACGTCCCCGGGCTCGAGGACGTGGCGACGGTCTACTCGTCGCTCGACTTCGATCAGAAGGCGTTCGACCAGGAGAGCGGCAAGGACGCGGACGAGGAGTTCAAGAACCCGTTCGGCGACGACGAGGACGACAAGGGCTCCGGCAACAAGGGCGGTTCCGGCTCCGGGTCGGGCTCCGGCTCGAAGGACCCATCGGGCAACAGCGGGAACAAGGGCGGACAGAACGGCGGCTCGTTCGGCGGCAACGGCGGACAAAACAATTCCGGCGACACCGGCGACGACGGTACGGGCGGAGAGGACGGCGGGACGGGCGGCGACGAGAGCGGCGGTGCGACGAACTCCGGCCGCATCAACATCAACACCGCCCCGCTCACGGTCCTGCGCGCGCTGATGCCTCAGGAACTCGTCCCGTACTCAGCGCTCGAGAAGGTGGAGGAGTACCGTCGCAAGGCGTACGAGGAGGAAGACGACCTCGCGAAGTCCTTCAAGTCGAAGTTCGACAAGGGCAGGAAGTCGGACGACGGCAGGAACGACGGGAAGATGGGCGGCGACGACGAGAAGAAGTCGGACGAGGACGAAGAGAAGGAGGACTACCTCTTCCACACGCCCGAGGAGGTCTTCGACAAGGTCGAGACCTACTTCAACACTCACTTCGACATCGACGACAACGCGCGCGACCGGTTCCAGTCGTCGCTCGCGGTGAAGAGCAATGTGTTCACGATCTTCCTCGAAGTCCGCAGCAACGACTCGGGCTTCGTGGAGACCGACCGCGCGAACCGCGAGTCGCCGCCGCGCCGGATCTACCGCTCGGTCGTCTGGCGGCGAAAGGGCGACGACGAGAAGTGGAAGTGCATCGAGGTGCTGCCGATGCAGCCGTGGACCGGCGTGCTGCCGCCGAACACCGAGGACTACCGCAAGGACCACCCGTTCGGGTTCTGAACGCGCGCGGTCGCCGCTTCTGCGCGCATTGACGCGATTCCGGCGCTTACCTACACTCTCGCGTTTCGCCGGGCCCGGGCCCCATGCGGACCGCGTACATCGCAGGCAACTGGAAGATGAACCTCGATTCGAGCTCAGCCGCCGCTTTGGTGGACGGCCTCTCGTCGGCGCTCAACTCGTTGCCCGGCCGCGATGTCGGGGTGTTCCCGCCGCTCACGATGGTGAGGGAAGTCGCCGCCCGCGCACGCGGCACCCGCCTCTCGGTCGGCGCGCAGAACTGCCATCACGCCGTGAAGGGCGCGTTCACGGGAGAGGTCTCCGCGGCCCAGGTGAAGGACGCCGGCGCCACGGCCGTGATTCTCGGACACTCCGAGCGCCGCCGCGATTTCGGCGAGGACGAGCCGCTGCTCGCCAAGAAGTTGGGCGCCGCGCTCGCCGCCGGCCTGAAGCCGATCCTCTGCGTCGGCGAGCGACTCGACGAGCGCGAGTCCGGCAAGACGTTCGACGTCGTCGCGCGCCAGACGCTCGGCGCGCTCGAGTCGTTCCGCGCCGACCAGCTGTTCGATCTCACGCTCGCCTACGAGCCGGTGTGGGCGATCGGCACCGGCAGGAACGCGACGCCCGCGCAGGCCGCCGAAGTTCACGGCCGACTGCGCTCGCTGATCGCGGAGCGCTTCGGCGCTCCGTTCGCCGCGCGCTTGCGCATCCTCTACGGCGGCTCGGTGACTGCCGACAACGCGCACGCGCTGCTGTCCGCACCGGACGTCGACGGCGCGCTCGTCGGCGGCGCCTCACTCGAACTCCGTTCGTTCCTCGCCATCGTCGAGGCCACGACTCCCCGTCCGACCCAATCGAATCCAGTGGAACCCGCCCGATGACCGCATTGATGATGACGCTGTTGTGGATCGTGTTCACCGCTTCCGCCGTGTTCCTCGGCCTGATCATCCTCGTGCAGGAGGGCAAGGGCGGCGGCCTCGCCGAGGCGTTCGGCGGCCTCGGGCAGGAGACGTTCGGCGTCGGCACGCGCGGCGTCAACAAGGTCACCGGCATGCTGGCCGGCGTGTTCCTCGTCTCCGCGATCTTCATCAACAAGTGCGCTTTCCAGGGCGACTCGATCGGCCTGCCGAGCGCGCCGAGGAGCGAGAACACCAGTCCCGCGAATCCGACGGACGGCGGCGGCGAGCAGGGCAAGTGATCCCGACGGGACGCGAAGCCACCCCATGAACTCCGACGACGTCCTCAATCTCCTTCGCGAGTGCCGCGCGCTGCTCGAGGGGCACTTCCTGCTCTCCTCCGGGCTGCGCTCCGACCGCTACTTCCAGTGCGCGCTCGCGCTGCAGCACCCGGGCAAGGCCGGACTGCTCGGAGTCGCGCTCGGCGAGCGCTTCCGCGACGATCGCATCGACGTGGTCATCGGGCCCGCGATGGGCGGCATCATCATCGCGCACGAGGTCGCGCGGTTCCTCGGGGCGCGCTGCCTGTTCACCGAGCGCGTCGACGGAAAGATGGCGCTGCGTCGCGGGTTCGAGCTCGATCCGCGCGAGCGCGTGATCGTCGTCGAAGACGTCGTGACGACCGGCGGCTCCGCGGCGGAGGTCGTTCAGCTCGCCCGTTCGCTCGGCGTCACGGTCGCCGGCGTCGGCTGCATCGTCGACCGCACCGGCGGCAAAAACCCGTTCGACGTCGCGTTCCGTCCGCTCGCGAGCGTCCAGGTGAACACCTGGACCGCCGAGGAGGATCCGCTCGCGAAGCAGGGTTCGGTTCCCGTGAAGCCCGGCAGCCGCGGTCTCGGCGCCGGCGCCTCTCGGTGAAGCAGGTCGCGGGAGCCAACGCACGATGCCCGTGTCGATGACCGGATTCGGTCGTTCGGAGGCCAAGGATGGCGACCTCGCGGTCACCGTCGAAGCGCGCTCCGTCAACAACCGGTTCCTCGCGGTGCGCATCAAGTCGCCGCCGCGGCTCTCGCGTTTCGAAGGCGGCATCGAGGAGCGCGTGCGCGAGAAGGTGTCGCGCGGCAGCGTCGAGATCGCAGTGCGCATGCGCGGCCGCGTGTCGCTGGGCCGGCCGCAGGTCGACGTCGAGCTCGCGAAGGCGTGGGTGCGCGCCGCGCACGACCTGAAAGTCGCGACCGAACTCGACGGCGCACTCGGCCTCGACCACCTGCTCGGCCTGCCGGGAGTCGTGACGATCGAGGACGACGGTCGCGTCGACGATCGCGAGTGGGCGCTCGTGCGCCGCGCGGTCGACGAAGCTCTCGCGGCGCTCGCGAAGATGCGCGCCGCGGAAGGCGCGCGGCTCGCGAAGGAGCTGCGCGGGCTGCTCGCCCGCGTCGGGAAGCACGCGCAGTCGATCGAGAAGCGCGCGCCCGAGGTCCCGCTCGAGGCGCAGAAGCGCCTCACGAAGCGCATCGAGCGCCTCCTCTCCAACACCGTCGCGCCGCTCGACAAGGGCCAGCTCGAGCGAGAGGTCGCGCTCATCGCCGACAAGGCCGACGTCACCGAGGAGCTCGCGCGACTCAAGAGCCACGTCACCGCGTTCGAGCGCACGCTCGCGCAGTCGGGGCCCGTCGGCCGCGCGCTCGACTTCGTGGTGCAGGAGTTCGCGCGCGAGGCGAACACGATCGGTTCGAAGAACCAGGACGTCGCGATCGGCCGCCAGGTGCTGCAGTTGAAGGCCGACGTCGAGCGCTTGCGCGAACAGGTGCAGAACCTCGAATGAGCGCGCAGAAGAAAGTCGTCGCGTCCGGCACTGCGGGCCGCGCCTCTCGGCGCGCCTTCGCGGGCGGTCTCGTCGTCGTGTCGGGGCCGTCCGGCTCCGGCAAGACGACGATCGTCGACCGCCTCGAGCAGGATCCGCGCGTCGAGGTCGCGGTCACCGCGACGACGCGCCCGATCCGCAAGGGCGAGAAAAACGGCGTCGACTACCACTTCCTCTCCAAGGAGGAGTTCGAGCGCCGCATCAAGGCCGGCGACTTCCTCGAGTGGAACGAAGTGTTCCGAAACGGCCAGCTTTATGGTTCGCTGAAGGCGCCGCTCGAAGCGGCACTCGGCAAACGCGATCGC
>CAZOLL010000270.1:0-6089 GCA_964580365.1 uncultured Phycisphaeraceae bacterium | reverse complement strand
TGATCGAGCAGCGCCGGGTCGCAGAAGCTCGGTGCCGCGAAGATCACCCCTTCCGCGCCGGCCTCCTTCACGCGCTCGACGAGCGCGGCGCCGCGGCGGTCGTCCGGGTCGTAGAGCGACGGGCAGGCCGGCGGGTGGCGGAGGAATGCGGTCACGAGGCTCACCAGCGGGTCGCCGTCCAGCGGCACGTCGTCACCGATCCAACGCGCCGAGAGCAGCCAGTCGTCGTCGACGATGAAGCAGCCGGAGCGCTCGAGGGTCTTGATCAGCTCGAGCGGCGGCTGCTCGCAGAAACAGCCGCGGATCGCGACCCGCGCCATGTCCTGCGGGCGGCGAGACGCCGCCGCTGCCGCGTCGAGGTAGCTCGACAGCAGCGCGCTGTGCTCCGCCACCGGCAGGACGCAGCCGGCGCGGAGGAGCACGTACAGCTCGGACGACGGGATCTGCCACGGTTCGCGCGCACGCAAGCGGTAGAGCGCGCGGACCAGGCGCCGGTTCTCGTTGTGGCGCTGAATCGACGCTCGCAGGTCGGAGTCGGTCACCCCGCGGCCGCCGATGCCCGCGAGGTCCGTGAGCAGTCCGCGCAACTCGGCAACGAAGAACGCGCCGCCCGTCGCGGCGTCATAGTTCTGCGGCAGGTCGAGGTAGCGGACGTACCGGTCGGGGAAGAGGATCTGCCACATCCCTGACAGGTTGCGGATCACGTCGCACACGCTAGGGAAGAGCATGCCGTCGAGGACGTCGAGCGCGCCGGAGAGACCCAGCTCGATCGTGCTGCGCGGCAGGTGGCAGATGTAGCTCTGGAAGTACGCGTCCCCCTTCACCACCTCCATGTCGCCGCCGCCGAAGATCCCCACCGGCAGCATGCCGGCGGCGTCGATCACCGCGCGCGGCGCGAACGGCGGCAGCCAACCGATCGCCTTGCGTCCGGGAGACGCATCCTTCCAGGATCGCACCGCGGCAAGAGTCAGGTCGCGGCACAGATCCTCGGCGCGCTCGACGAGCCGCGCGCGTTCCCGCTCGGCGGGGGTGGCCGTACCGGTCATCAGCGGTGAGTCCATGTCGGGCTCCGGTGCTCGAGGAAGGCGGCGATCCCCTCGTTCGCGTCGGCCGTCGCGGCGAGCTCGTCGAGATAGAGCCGTTCGAGGCGATCGAGACCCGCGAGGAACTTGCGGTGAAACCCGTCACGCGCCGCGCGCAGGGCGAACCCGAGGGCGGCCGCCGAATGGGACGCGAGGTGCTCCCGGTGCCAGTCGAGCAGCGTTGCGACCGGGTCGGCAGCAACCTGGTCGACCAGAAGGGCGGCGCGCGCCGTTTCGGCATCGATGCTCCGACCCGACAGGAGCAGGTCGATCGCGGGGCCGTGACGCATCCGCCACGGCAGGAGCATCGACCCGACCGGGGCGAACACACCGAGCTTGATCTCGGGGCAGCCGAGCTGCGCGTCCGGCGCGGCGACGATCCGGTCGCAGAACGCTGCCAGCTCGAGGCCGCCGCCGAGGCATTGGCCGCGCACCGCCGCGAGCAGCACCTTGCCGCAGGCTGCGAGGTCGCGGAACAGACCGTGGAACCCGACGAGCATGTCGGCGACCCGCTCCTTCGTGTGCTCCTCGACCGAAGCGCCGAACGAGAAGTGGCGACCGGCACCCTCGAACAGGATCGCCGTGACGCACTGCTCCGAGCAGAGCGCGGCGACCTCGCGGCGCAGCGCCGCGACCATCCGGCCGTCGAGGACGTTTCCCTTCGGCCGGTCGAGCACGAGGCGCACCACCGCGCCCCCCGACTCGACCACGCGCCGGACCGGCGACTCGCTCATGGCGATTCCTCCTCGAGGTGCAACTCCATCTCGACGTAGGGCCCGGCGGCGAAGCCGCTCGAGCGGAAAAAGGTCAAGACGGGCACGTCGTCGCGCCGCACCATGGTGCGCACGATCGTGATTCCGAGGGCGGCGAGCCGCGCCACTGCCGCGTCGAGCAGCCCGCGCGCGACGCCGGTGCGCAGGTAGTCCGGGCGAACTCCCACCGCGTAGATCCAACCGCACTCCTCCGAGCCGAACTCGAACGCACGCACTTGTGCGAGCAGGTAACCGACCACCCGGCCGCCGCGTCCGTCGGTCGCCACCAGGCCGACGCGGCGGGACGCGTGCGCCCCGGCGTGCCGCGCAACCACCTCTTCCCAGAAACGACGCTTGGCTTTTCCGGTGTGAGCGGCGTCGATCGCGGTGATCGCCGCGGCGTCGCCGCGCACGAGCTGCCGGATCGCGGGTGCGGTACGGGCCGTCACGACCGAGCATCCACTTGAGCCGGCCGCGTCGTGCGCCGCGCGCGCGGCAGCACCGATTCGATCAGCGCGTCGCTCCACGGTTCGCCGTCCGCGAGCTGCTGCCGCAGGCGGACGAAGTCCACCTCGCGGTCGGCGCCGGCCCCTTCGTTGAACGCACGAAAACCCGCGCGCCCTTCGGTCATCATGTTCAGCGCCAGCCACGAGCGGTTGGTCTCGCGGTTCCGATCCCAGTGGAACAGCTTCTGCTTGCGGATCGACTGCACCGTCTTCGAGAGGCAGCCCGGCATCGTGTGCAGGAACTTCGTCACCAGCCCGTCGACCGCCCGATCGAGCAACGCCAAGTCGACGACCCCCGACTTCAGGATCGACTTCCCGCGCTCCGCCGCTGCGCCGACCAGGAACTCGCCGCCGATCGACTTGCCGTGCTCGTCCGTCGCGTCGTGCGGGTGCACCAGCGGGTTCGCGACGAAGCGACCGTCGACCTTGAGAGCCGGGAAGATGTCGTGGACCAGGCCGGAGCGCCACGCCTTCTGCGCGCTCCACGGCTCGCACAGCGAGCAACTCACCATCGCGCGCTCGACTCCGACGAACAGCGGCAGGAAATCGGTCGCGCCGCCATCCGGCGCGGAGCCGTGCTTGGGGCCGGCCTGGCCGAATGTCGCCAGGTCGCTCGCGACGCTCACGTCGCACGCCATCCCCAACTCCTGACCGCCGGCAATTCGCATCCCGTTCACCCGACAGATCACCGGCAGGTCGCAGGTGAGGACGGCGGTGACCATGTCGTTGAAGAGCCGCATGTACTGGGCGTACTCGCCCGGACGGCCGGCGTAATAGGTCGCGTACTCGACCGTGTTGCCGCCGGTGCAGAACGCGCGGGTGCCTGCGCCGGTGAACACGACCGCGACCGCAGCGCGGTCGTTCGAGGCGCGGCGGAAGCTCAGGATCACGTCCTTCACCATCGCCGTGGTGTAGGAGTTGAGCTGCTCCGGGTTGTCGAGAGTGATTCGGACCGCATGCAGGCCCGCCGCCTCCACTCCGTCCCGGTCGCGAACCGGCAGGGTCTCGTAGCGCACTCCGCCCGAGCACGGCTCGGTCGCGGCGAGATCGTGGCTCTTCCAATCATGAGGAGTCATCGCGGTCGCTCCGTGTCCGGTCCAAAGTCCGGCACCAGCACCGGGCGCCGGGAAAGCCGATGGTCCCTGAGCTGCGCAAGCACGTCGTTGACCGTGCTCATCGGGCGGATCTCGACGAACGGCTCGAGCCGGACCCGCCCGGAGAGCACGAGGTCGAGAACGGCCGGAAAGCGGTCGGGCGCGCAACCCCACGTCCCCTCCGCCCGCGCGGCGAACGCCATGAGGTTGGACAGCCGCACGGTGACATCCCCCGGGAAGTACCCGACCACGCTGAGGGAACCGCCGTGGCAGAGGAGGTGAAACGCCAGCTCCTGACCCGCGGCAGTGCCGGAGGTCTCGAACACCTTCCACTCCGAGGCCGGCAAGCGCGCCGACTTGGCAAGATCACGGACCTCCTTCTTCACGTCGCGCACGTCGCGGCCGCGGGCGCACAGCGTGAAGTCGATCCCGCACTCGGCGAGACGCGCGAGCCGTCCCTCATCGACGTCGATCGCGATGACATGTGCGCCGGCAGCCTTGGCGATCTGTGCGCCGAATCCACCCACACCGCCAACCCCAACGAACAACGCGAGGTCTTCGCGCCTGAGTCCGCTCTTCTCGACGGCAGCGTACGCCGTCGAGACTGCGTCCGCGACCACGGCCAGCCGTGCGAAGTCCTGCGAGTCGGGCGGAACCGCGCCGACCGGACACAGGCCGTGCGCGGGCACCACGAGCGCGCTCGCGAAGCCTCCGTGATCGTCGTTGCCAGGGAACACCTGCGCCCGGCAGATGTCGCCGCGGCCGCGCCGGCACGGGTCGCACGCGCCGCAGGGGATCACCGCGGGGACGATCACCGGCGTGCCCGGCGGCAAGTGGTCGGGCAGACCGATGCCGCCGGTGACGACCCCCGCGACCTCATGGCCGAGCACGAGCGGAAGCGGGTGCCGCGTCGGAACGCCGTCGTCGAGGAATCCGAGATCGGTGTGGCACACCCCGCACCCTTTCACCGCCACCACCGCTTCCCCGGCACGCGGCTCCCTCAACTCGCGCTCGACGCGCGCGAGCGGCGCTCCAACTGCGCGCATCTCGAACGCCGTGATCCGCATCGCGATCGTCCTCCCTCGCGCCGTTCCGGCATCCGGGGGGATTCCGTGGAGCTCACGGGGCCTCGGATGCCACGGGTAATTCGGATAACGGGTACCAGATTACCGAGTTTCCGGAACGCGCATCAAGATGTCGACCCTGCGGTCTCATGTCGCAGCCGGAAACGACAGCCCTTCGACCCTTCGAGATCTCGTCCGCGACGCCGAACCCGACTTTCGGGGCTGCTCGAGGCCGCTTCGGATCGCTCGCAACGAGCACGAGCACGAGCACGCTTCCCGGCACGCTCCCGCTCCCGCCCGCTGGTCTTACCCCGCTTCGTGCGCCCAGACCTTCACCTCGGTCTCCAGCCGCACGCCCTGCTTCTCGAACACGGCCTTCTTCATCCGCTCGATCAGCTCCATTACGTCTCTGAACTTCGCGGCGCCCTTGTTCACGATGAAGTTCGCGTGCTTGGGTGACACGACCGCGTCGCCGACGCTCATGCCCTTCACGCCGGCCGCTTCGAGCACCTTGCCGGCCGACCCCCCCTGATCCGCCGGCGGGTTCTTGAAGATGCAGCCCGCGCTCTTCTCCGTGAGCGGCTGGGCCGCCTGCTTCTCCTTCAGGATCGTCTTCGTCGCCTCCTGCACCTGCTTCGCGTCGCCGGGCTTCAGCTCCACCACCGTCTCGAGCACGACGCAGTCGCCGAAGATCGAGTGGCGGTAGGCGAACGTCTTGTCGTCGGCGGCGATCTCCTGCTCCTTGCCGTCCGCGTCGATGAAGCGCACGCGGCGGGCGATCGACGAGAACCAGCCGTGGCGGCCGCCGGCGTTCATCACCGTGGCGCCGCCGATCGTGCCGGGGATGCCGACCATGCACTCGGCGCCGGTGAGACTCATCTCGCGGCACTTCACCACGAAGCCGGGGATCGAGACGCCCGCGCCGAGGCGCAGGACGTTGACGCCTTCGCCCTCGCGAACGACGCGCGCGACGGCCTTCGTCAGCACGACGATCTCGTCGAGACCGCGGTCGTCGATCAGCACGTTCGCTCCGCCGCCGAGCACGCGGAACGGGACGCCCTCCTTCTTCAGCACGCCGACGGCGGCCGCGAACTCCGCGACGTCGCGCGGCTCGACGAGGAGCGGGACCTTTCCGCCCATCCCGAACGTCGTGAAGTCCGAGAGCGGCGCGTCAGCGCGCGACGGACAGGGCAGCTTGAACTTCGCCACGGATCCCATCGATGTCACCCGCCCCGAGGAGCACGATCACGTCGCCGCGCTTCTTCTCGTCCGCGATCGCCGCGGACAGCGCGTGGAGCGGGCCAACATACCGGGCGCTGCCGCCGCGCGTCGCGATCGCGCGCGCGAGGTCCTGCGCCGAGACGCTCCGCGCGTCCTGCTCCGAGTCGCGCGTCACGTAGATGTCCGGGAGCAGCACGCGGTCGAACCGCGACAGCGCGCGCGTGAAGTCGTCGAAGTGCTGGCGGGTGCGACCCGCCTGGTGCGGCTGGAACGCCACGAGCACGCGGCGGCCCGGGTAGCGCGCGCGCAGCGCGTCGTGCACCGCCGAGATCTCGGTCGGGTGGTGCCCATAGTCCGAGAGCAGGAGGAC
>CAZOLL010000269.1:0-6134 GCA_964580365.1 uncultured Phycisphaeraceae bacterium | reverse complement strand
CGGATGAAGCGCCCGATCCCGCGGCTCCGAAGCTCGAGGACGGCGCCCCCGCACCGACTGCAGGCCTGGTCGTCATCGAGGTGCGCGACGTCGACGGGACTCCGGCCCGCGGAGCAACCGTCGAACTCTGGATCGTTGGCCGCGACCGCGGCGGCTCGCCCCTCCGCACCGTTGCGGCAGAAGACGGCGTCGCGTCGATCCCGGTCATCCCGGCGTACGCGTACCGCGCGGTGGCACGTCGCGATGCGGCCCGCTCGCCACCGTTCGAGCCTCTCATGGACGGAGATCGCGTGCGGCTCGTGCTCGAGCCCGCGAGGTCGGCGACCGGTCGTGTGTTCGACGCCGAGACCGGGGCCGCAATCGTGGGCGCGCTGCTGATCGCCGAGCAGGATGGCTCGATGCACTCCACAACCACCGACGCCAACGGTGCATTCCGATTCGACGCGGTGTCGGACGCGCCGCTGAGAGTCGAGGTCCTCGCGCATGCCCATGCGCGCGCGCGCGTCGTGCTGAGCCCGAGCCCGGACCTGCATCAGATCCCACTCGGCGCGGGTGCCACGATCGTCGGTGTGGTGGTCGAGCGGGTCTCGGGCCTCCCGATCGCGGGCGCCCGGATCGATGCGATCGCGCGGCGGTCGGTCGACGGAGCACGACTCGCGTTCCGGCTCGCCGAGTCGACCGCCGACGCGGCCGGACGCTTCGTCCTCGACGACGTCCCGGAGGACGGCTTCTTCGTCGTCGCGCGCACGGAGCGCGGCGAGGTCGGCGTCGAAATCGATCATCCGGCACCCGGCGCGATCGTGCGCCTCGAGGTGCCGGACAGCAGTGCGATCCGGGGTCGCGTGTTCGCGCCCGACGGCCGACCTCTTCCGGACACGCGCGTGGCGCTGGTCGAGCTCGGCCCGTTCGACGCCTCCACGCGGAAGACGCGGACGGACGCGCGCGGAGATTTCGCGATCGCACGGGTTCGCGCCGATCGCCCGCTCCGTGTCGTCGCCAGCGCGGCGGGTACGACTCCCGCCGTGGTGGAGTTCGACGCGGCGCACGGCGACCTGCTCGAGATCCACCTGGTCGCCGCCGACCGGATCGACGGCATCGTCGTCGACGCGAGCGGTCGCGGCGTGCCGAGCGCGCTGGTCGATCTCCGCGCGGAGGACGGGCCGGTGGCCGCCGCCGCCCGCGTCGATGGAATCGCGGCGACCGACGCCGACGGCCGGTTCGAGTTCAGCGAGCTGCCGCCCGGCGACTACCGCGTGACGGCTCGAACGCGCGACTCGGCCGCGCCCGCGGCGGCCGTGGCGATCGTCGCCGGCGGCACCGCATCGGTTCGGCTCGTTCTCGAACGCCGCGAGTCCGTGGCTGGTCGGGTGCTCGACGCCTTCGATCATCCGATCGAGGGGGCCCGGATCGACGCCCCGCGTGACGGCGACCCGGGCGACTCGGCCTGGGCGCGATCTGACGCCACCGGCCGCTTCACGTTGGACGGCCTCGCAGCGGGGCGCCGTCGGCTTCGGTTCCGCGCCGAGGGATTCGCCGCCGCCGCCGAGACCATCGACGTTCCCGCCCGCGAGGAACTCGTCGTGCGACTGCCGGCCGCGTCCAGGGTCACCGGCCGCGTGATCGACTCGGTGACCTCGGAACCGATTCGTTCGTTCACGCTGCGGGTGGACGCACCCGATGCGGACAACGGCGAGTCCACCGCGATCCGCAAGAACGCGGTGTCGAGCCCCGACGGGACGTTCGAGCTCGCGGACCTGCCCGCGCGCGAGCTGGCGCTGTTCGTGCGCGCTCCCGGTCGGCGCACCGCCGGTCCGATCCGGCTGATGCCCGAGGCGCTCGTTCCCCTCGTCGTGCGGCTCGATCCCGCGGCCGAGGTCGTCGGGCGGCTCGTGGACCCACGCGGAACAGCGATCACCGGCGCACGCGTATTCGCCCTGCGACCCGGCGTCCTCGCGCCGATCGCGTCGGTCCTGACGCGATCGGACGGGTCGTTCCTGCTGCGCGAGCTGCCGAGCGAAATGGTCGAAATCATCGTCGGCGATCCGGAGGCGCCGTTGACGCGGCTTGGCCGGCTCGAACCGCAGCTCGGCCCGAACGACATCGGTCCCGTGACCGTCGACGCGCGCGGCGCACTTCGGCTCGAGGTCGGCGGGATCGACGCTTCCACTCTCGCGGTCGTGCGCGGGGTCCGCACCCGCAGTCGCATCGAGCGGGCCGTCGCCGATCCGTCGATCCGGATCGAGCCGCTGCTCCCGGACGAGTATGTGGTCACGCTGGTCCGTGCCGGAACGCCGGATGTCCACCAACGGGTCGACGTGCGGCAAGGCGCGCTCGCGGTGCTCCAATTCGGAGGGAAATGATGAGTTCGCGAATCCTGCCCCACTTGCTCGCGCTGTTCTCGCTGGCGGCGCCGGCGTGCTCGCGCGCTGCAGCCGACGCCGCCGCTTCTCCGAAGCTCGTGCTCCTGATCGTCGTCGATGCGCTGCGCGCGGACCGTCTCGGCTGCTACGGTTCGGAGCGCGCCACCAGCCCCGCGATCGACCGCTTCGCCGCCGGCGCGGTCCGCTTCACGCAGGCGTTCGCCGCCGCGCCGTGGACCAAGCCGTCGGTGCCGTCGATGCTCACGGGTCTGCCGCCGTCGCGTCACGGCGTCCTCGAGAGCGGGTCCACCGCGCCGGACGGATCGACGCGCACGGACGTGCTGGCGGACGAGGCGGTCACTCTCGCGGAGGTCCTGTCGCGCGCCAACTACCGGACGGCGGCGATTCTGAAGAACGCCCAACTCGCCGCCGCGACGGGGTTGACGCAGGGGTTCGACGTGTACGAGGAAGGCGTCGGCGACGCGTCCGCCATCCACGCGCGCTTCCTCGAATGGCTCGAAGCGGAACGCGCCGTCGCTCCGGATCGCCCGCTGTTCGCGTGGCTGCATCTGCTCGACGTGCATTGGCCCTACCGACCGTCGGACCGTGCGCTCACGGCGGTTGGTGCGCCTCCCGTCACGGGCGCTCGCGATCTGTCGGCGGACGCGCAGCGCCTGCTGCGCGACCAGGTGAACGATGGCATCGAGACGCTTGCAGAGGTCGACCGCGCTGAGATCGAGCGACTCTACGACGGCTGCATTCGCGGCTACGACGACCAGTTTGCGGAGCTTGTGGCCGCCCTCGAGGCGCGCGGTCTCTGGCGCGACGCTCTGGTCGTCTTCACGTCCGACCACGGCGAAGAATTCGGCGAGTCGGGCAAGCTCGGTCACGGTCATTCGCTCTCGGATGCGCTCCTGCGCGTCCCGCTGATCGTGAAGCCGGCTGCCGGCGCTGCGGGTGCCGTGGGCGAAGTGCGCGACGACCTGGTTTCGTTGCTCGGCCTGCTGCCGACGATCGCGCGCTGCGCGGGCGCTACGGCGCCGCGGGCGCTTCCCGAGCAGGACTGGTTCGCACCCCATCGCGACGCGGTGGCCGTGTCGGAGTTGCTGCACGGCGCGACGTTCGAGCGCGCGTTCCGGACCGCGTCGTGGCGGCTGCTCGAGCACCACGAGCTGCGCGGAAGTCCGCTCGCGCCGGCCGCGGCGGACTCGCACCCGATCGAGCGTCTGGCGCCGGGAATTCGAGTCGACGTCAAGCTGAGTGCAGACGCGGATGGCTCGCTCGACGTGACCCAGGTGAGCCTGGAGCAGGGCGGCGACGACGACGTCGAAGTGCGCGGACCGGTGGCCACACTCGACGCCGACGCCGGAACGCTGCGGATCGGCCCGTTCACGGTCACGTTCGCGCCTGAGGCGGCGGTGAAGCTGAAGGATGCCGCGGCGGTTCCCGCGCGCGAGCTTCGAGTCGGCGACGTGGTCGACGTCGACGCGCGGGCGGTCGCCCCATTCCAGCTCGAAGCCCGAAAGCTCGAGCTCCGCCCCGACAAGCTTGGCTCGACCCACATCAAGCTGGAGGCGCTGCTCGACGCAGTCGACGTCTCGAAGCGCCGGATCGCTCTGGCTCGAGTGCGATTGGAACTGGCGGACGATACGCGGTTCGTCGGATTCGATTCGGTCGCGCGCGTCGGAGTAAACCGGATCCCGCGCGTGCTGCTCGCCGGCGACGCGCTCGACGACCCGGCGCTGTTCAGCACGTCTGCGCAGCTCCATCGCATCGAACGCGGAGCCGCCGACCTCGAGGATCGATTCGCGCGGGAGCCCGACATCGCGGCAAAGATGGCGCGACAAATGCGCGCGCTGCTCGACGTCGCTCCTGCACTCGCGGTCGGCGAATCGGTGGTCGACGCGGAGACGATCTCGCGGCTGAGGGAGATCGGCTACATCAAGTGAAGGTCCGCGGGCGGATCACGAACGCTCGCGATGGGCGCCGCGCTCGAGCAGCGTCCGGATCGCGGCCAGATCCCTCCGCACGTTCTCGAGCTCGTTCTCGGTCTCCTTCTCCTCCGGCTCGAGAAACCACGCCGCGATCAGCACCGGCGCATAGACCTCGCGCCAATCTCTTTTCGTCAGTGCGTTGCGTCGCGCCCCACCATCATCCCGATCATCCGGTACAGCACGCGCGCTCCGACGTTCGCATCGATCGACTCGCTGTCGCTGCTCGCCGCTCCCGGCGCGACCTCGTTCAGATCGCACCCGACGATCTCACGCCCGGCGTTCGCGATCTCTTCCAACCACAGCATCGCGTCGTGCCACGAGAGCCCTCCCGGCACCGGCGTGCCCGTGTTCGGACACAGCGTCGGATCCAGCGCGTCGATGTCGAACGTGACCCAGATCGCCTTCGGCAGCGCGTCGAGCGTCGATCGGATCAGCGCGCGGAGATCGCGATGCTCGAGCTTCGCGCTCGCCCAGTCGGTGTCGAACAGCGTGCGGATGCGTCCGTCGGAGCCGCGGATCATCGCGAACTCTTCTTCGCAGAGATCTCGGATGCCGACCTGGACGAGCCGCGCCACTCCGCCGATCTTCGTCATCGCGTTGTGGAAGATCGACGCGTGGGACCACTCGAAGCCCTCGTAGGCACGGCGGAGGTCCGCGTGCGCGTCGAAGTGCAGGAGGCCGAGTCCGGGGCGGTGCTCCGACGCGGCGACGAATGCGCCGAACGGCACCGAGTGATCGCCGCCGAGCACCACCGGCAGCTTCCTCGCCGCGAGCACGCGCGCGACCGACTGCTCGACCGCGGCGTTCACCTCGGCGCCGATCGCGTTCACGCGCGCGAGCGACTTGTGGAGTTCGCGGCTGCCGCCGAGGTCGCCGCCGGCGTCGATGATCGGTTGGGCCAGCTCGCTCGCCTCCGCGTTCCACGCGACGATGCGCGGGTCGGTGTCGAGGAGCGCGATGCCGGCTTCGTACACGCGGCCGAACATCAGGTCGAACAGGTCGACCTGGCGGCTCGCTTCGACGACCGCCGCGGGGCCGTTCGCCGCGCCCTTGCGGTAGGACGTCGTCGCGTCGAACGGGACGGGGATCACGTGGACGCGCGCCTCTTGCGGCGTGTACGGCAGGCCGAAGATGCCGGAGTCTTCCGCGGCCGCGGCGTTCGGATCGAAGTCGGTCATGCGCGCGATTATGCCGTGCGCGAGCACGGCACTCCTATGCTGTCCGCGCCGAGTCGTTCATGCACTCATCACGAGACGCACATGCCACGGGAGCCCCGGCTCCGCTCGTCGACGCCTCCGCGTCGCCGCTGTCGGCCGTCTTGCCGTTCGCGGCGTTGAACAGCCTCACGACCGGCGCGGTGATGTGCGCGATCTCGACGATCACGCAGCAGGCGTACTCGTTCGGCGTGGACAAGAACTACTTCCTCGGCGTCGAGATGGGCGTCGCCTACATCGCGGGCGCGATGTTCGCGGGCCCGGTGATCCGCCGCGCGTGCGCACGCTTCCCGTCGCTGACGATGCGGCGCGTTCTCGCGATCGTGATGTTCGGTGCGGCGGCCGCATGCGCGATCCCCGCGATCCCCGGCATCGGATCGCTCGCGGCGTGGTTGTTCATGGCGATCTACACGCCGCTCGCGGGCGCGCTGTGGCCGATCGTCGAGAGCTACGTCAGCGGCGGCCGCCACGGCGAAGCGCTGCGCGGTTCGATCGGTCGCTTCAACGTCACGTGGAGCGCGGCGGCGGCGATCGGCCTGGTCGTCATGGCGCCGTTCCAGCAGGAC
>CAZOLL010000268.1:0-6159 GCA_964580365.1 uncultured Phycisphaeraceae bacterium | reverse complement strand
GTCAGGTCCGGCCATCGCTCACGATCCTTTCGCGCCGCGCCGGGCGCTCACGCCGGCGGGCACTCGGTCTGCATGTCCATCACGGCCGCGTCGTGCTGCGCCGCCCACCAGTCGCACGACCAGCCGGCCTTGCGGGCCGTCACGACCTCGACCTCGCCGCACGTGCTGCTCTGGTAGATGTGCGGGTTCTGGTAGATGCCGGGCCAGGGTTCGCACGTCGGCATGGGTCACTTCCGGGCTGGGTCGACCAGCGGCCCGCGCGCCTTCACGTCCGTCTCGACCGCTTCCTTCGCGGTGCGGATCGCGTTGCAGAGCGCGAGCGCCGGAATGCGCTGGTCGGACTCGGCGCTCCATTCGATCGTCCGCTCGAAGGTCACGCCGTGCTGCGTCCAGGTCGCGCGCAGGCGGTTCGACTCCGGGGTCTCAGACATTCGTCCCTCCTGTCGCGCGATGCCGAACAGCACCGCCGCGAGCGTCACGAGAAGAAGAATCGAGTGTCCCCATCGCTCCCATCGGTTCATCCGCCCCCCTTCGTCTCGAGCACGGTGACGCGCTTCTCCAGCGCGCCGAACTCCTCACGGTGCACAGCGCCGTTCTGCCGCTCGGCGAGGTGCCGGATGTCGACCGCCATCGTCGCGGTGTTCTCGACGACGCGGTCGAGCTTGATGCCCTGCTCCTTCGTCACGTCCTTCATCTCATTCACGGCCACGACCGCCGCCTTCGCCGTCGCGTCGGTTGAGGCGATCGACAGCGAGAGCTTCGCGACCGCGCGAAAGTGGTTCCACACGGCCGAGACGATCAGGACGACGACGCCGAACGAGAACAGCGTGTCGTCTCCGAAGATCGAGACCACGAGAGCCGGCGTCATCCGGGGGCCTCGCCTTCCTCGACCTTCGCCCGCAGACCCAGCACGCGCTCGAGCAGCGCCTTGTTGCGGTCGTGGATCCGGTCGATGTGCTTCAGGAACGCCCAGACGACGAGCGCGACGGCGCCAGCGGAGCCGCCGACCGACGTGATGAGCGGCAACAGCCCGCCCGTCGGGTCGGCCGCGACTTCGGTCTGCAGCAGCGCGACGAACGTCACGGCATCAGTTCCCGGCCGACGTGTCCCACGAGACGTTCGAGCTCGCGCTCACGTGCCGGACGTTCTCGTTGAACGCCTGCGCGATCGTCGCGAAGAACGCCTTCGCGCTCGCGACGCTGGTCGCGTCGGCCGCCACGACGCCGAGCGAGTTCGCCGAGCCCGACACCGCCGAGATGTTGAGCGCCGCGAACGCGTTGCTCGCGCCCTGCCCGTCGACCATCGTCGTCAGGTAGCGCCGGCGGGTCGTCTCGAGCGACACCGTCTTCTGCGGGTTCTGGAACGCGTTGATCGCCGCCGCCAGCTCGGCGATGTCGTCCCGAAGCGTCGCCATGTCGGTGATGTCGACGATCGAGCCGTCCGCCGTGCCGCCAGAGCTGTCGGTGATGAGGTTGTTCGAGAGCGCCGACAGGCCCATCGCGAACTCGTTCATCGACGACATGCGGTTCACGTGCGCGGCGAGGCAGTGCAGCGCCTTGTTCGCCGCCGTGAAGTCGGAGCCGGAGCCCGGGATCGCCGCGATGGTGTCGAGGTCCGCCGGCAGCGTCAGGACCGACGCCGGCAGCACGATGATCGGCGGGTTGCCGTGGTTGCTGACCGGCGACACGAAGTTGTTGATCGAGCCGTCGTCGTACTGCGTCCCGTTCGCCCAGTTCGACGCGCCGGTCGCGTACGTCACGCTGATGCGGCCCGGGCATACGCCGTACAGCAGGCCGTCGCCCGCGTTGTCACGGATCGAGATCAGGCGCGGCAGGAACAGGAGCGACGGCGAGTCGAAGCCGATGCCCCACTGCGTGTTCGCCTCGTCGCCGTCGAAGTAGTTGTCGCGGAACATCAGCGTCGAGCTGTCATCGATGTTGACGTTCACGAACTTCGCGCAGGTCCCGCCGTGGAAGTTGTTGCCGGCGAAGATCACCTTCTTGCAGCGCTTCGCCTGGATCGCGGACGCGGCCGACAGCGCGCAGCCTTCGAAGATGCAGCCCTTCACCTGGCCGACGCCGCAGATGCCGGTCTCGCCGGTCGACGCGCCGGTCTCAGTGTCGAGGAAGAGCGCGCCTTCGCCGGCCGCGTCGATCACGCCGGCCGAGCTGTTGAACTCGCAGGTGTCGACGAACCAGTCGAGCACGCCGCGCAGCTTCAGCTGCGTCGGGCACGCGATGAAGCCCCAGGTGCAGTGCTTGATCGTGATGGAGCCCTGGAACGCGCCGTCCGGGACCAGCGGATCGGTGCCGGGCTGGTCGGAGTCGCGGCCGATGATCCACGACTCGTTCAGCTCGTCAGTCGACGCGGTGCCGAGGCCCCACGTCAGGCAGTCCTCGAACGTGGCGAACTGGATGCCGAGCGCCCGCACCGCTTCCCAGCAGCCGCGGCGCGGCACCGCGTTCTCCGATCCGCCGTAGCCGATCGTCGACGTGTTCCGGACCTTCAGGCCCTTCACGACGCCGCCGTGCCCGTACAGCCAGTGCAGCGCCCGCACGCCCTTGTCGGGGTTGATCTCGACGTTCGTGATGCGGGGCTCGAGCGTCGTGTCGAGCTTGATCGCGACCATCGGGTTCGAGGTCGTCTCGCCCGACGCCATCGCGAAGTCCATCCGGAACGACTCGAGCCGCGGGTAGCTCGACGTCGCACGGATGGCGACCTGGTCGTTCACCCAGGTGTCGACCGTGATCTTGCCGCGCCCGACGATCGAGCAGTTGCTGGCGCTGAGCGTCGCAAGGCCCGTCGCGCCCGAGTGGCCGATCGTGAGGTTCGCGCCCGACGCCAGCCGGATCTCGACCGGGGTGTTCGCGAGCGTGAGCGCTCCGTCGACGCTGTAGTTGCCCGGCAGGATCTCGACCACGCCACCGCCGGCGCCGTCGACGATCGCGATCGCGTCCTGCACCGCGTCGCGGAACGATCCGCCGTGCGTGGCGTCGAACACGTTGATCTGGCCGACGCGCCCAGCACGATCGCCGCGGCCGACCGTGATGACTTCGCGAGCCGACGACACGCCCGGATTTCGCGCCTCCGCGACGCGCGCGTTGTGCTCGATCACATCGGCGGCGTCTTGCGCGGACGCGAGGCCGGCCGTCATCGCCGCCAGCATCGCGACGAACAGGATCCAGGAGAGCCAGCGCGGCGAGCGCGGCGAAGAAGCTGAGACGTCCTCGGACGGACACAGGGCGTGCGACACGCGAGCCTCCCATCGAGACAGTGGTCAAGTCGATGGGGATCGGCCTCGCGCCTGCTTGGCCGTCCCTGCAGCCTGAAGGGATGCCGTGGATTCGCGCGCGTCAAGTGGGGGAGGTAGGATCGGCGGTCGGCAAGGAGGAGCGATGGACGATCGGCGCGTCGAGATGATTGGCCCGGCCGGGAACGTCATGGTGCCGATCGAAGACATCCCGCGCGGTCTCGCGAACGGTTTCACGTTCCGATGGCCGAAGGACGCCCAGGAGTTCGAGGAGGTCCGCCGCGCGCTCGAGGCGCAAGCGCAAGCGCGGGAGGACGCCGAGTTCGAGAGCTTTCCGCCCGTGGTCGAATGGACTGGCGGCGCGCAGGTCTTCGTCGTCGAGCACGGCACCTACAGCGATCGGCACGTCGCGGCCGTCTTCTCGAGCGAGGAGTTGGCGCAGCGTTGGATCGGGGACCGTCGTCGCGCCGACCTGCGCACCGACGATGACGCCGCGTGGTGCTGTCACGACGACGAATTCCGAATCACCGAGTTCCCGCTGAACCCCACACGCCGCGAGCTGCCGCAGGGACACGTTGTCTGGCGCGCTGAAATGTGGCGCGACGGCAAGGTCGAACACGCCGCGCGCACGCGCATCAAGCTGTTCGACCCGCACGTCTATCCGGACAGCTTCTTGGGCGGCGGTCGCGAGCGCGTGTTCTTCGTCGTCGCGCGTGATCGCGAGCACGCCGTCAAGGTGGCGAACGAGCGCCGCGCACAGTTGATCGCGAACAACGAGTGGCCGCCGGCCTCCAACGAGGCGTTCTGACTAGAGCGGCCGCACCGGCGATCCCGTCAGCGTGTAGACCGGGAACTTCTCGTGCAGGAAGTACCCGAGCGCGTCGCTGTTGCTGACGATGATGCCGGACGCGAGCGCGAAGCACCCGAAGCGCGGCACCGTCACGCAGAACACGTCACGCGGTCCGACGGGCCTCACGGCGATCACGCGCCGCGCATTGGCGTGAGCAGCGCTGCGCTCGGACGTAGCGGTTGACGCGGAACTCACGTCCGCACGAGCAACAAACGCGCGTCTCGTGATCGATGCCAGCGTGGTAGCGCCAGCGAGCCTGGCAGTTGTTCGAGCAGCAGCCGCGAGTGCGTCGGCTGCTGCGGTAGGTCTTCGTGCACCATTTGCAGCGGTGTCGATACCTCTGGAGGCGCATCGACCGCGTGTCGACGAACTCCATTCGCCGCGATCGATTCTTTGGGTCGCGATGCCACGCCGCCGCAGCCGGTCGAGCCCATCGCGCGAGAGCGTGTCGAGACTTCGCGAGTCGCGCGGGATCGCGCATGTGCTCGCGAAGGTGTCGTCCACCGTCGACGAGCTCGAGGTTCTCGATCGCGTTGTTCGCGGCGTCGCCGTCGCGGTGATGGACGTGATACCCCTTCGGGATCGCTCCGTGGTGGTGCTCCCACACGTCGCGATGCATGTACCCATGGAGTCGCCTGAAGTACCGACCGTAGCGGCGATACGTTCTGCCGTTGAACTGCTGTGTGGGCACGTTGCGTCGCACAGCCATGCGCCCTCCAGGTCGGCGGCGGCCATCCAGCCGCGATGCGTGAGGAACTGGTGCCTTCGGGTACTAACGATACACGAACAGTCGTCGAGCAGCACCTCCACGCATTCGAGTTCGCCGCGCCAGCCACCGGCCTCGAACGGCGTCTCGCGCCTCCCCGCCGTGAACACGAAACCAGAGCCGAAGAGGCGATCGATCTCGACGTCGCCGTCCGGGGTCGCGACGAGCGTTCCGGCGCCGAAGCAGGTGTGCGACAGCATCGTCCCGCTCGGCTTGTCGATGTCGCCCGAGCCGTCCTTCCACACGACGTCCGCGAGATCCGCGACGACGTGCTTCGCGTTCGCGGGATCGACCAGCAGCTTCACGGTGCCGTCCGCGCCGAGCAGCCGCGAGTTCACGGCGTTGACGCGTGACCGCACCGCCGGGGCATCGCGCGCGACGCGATCGCGGTAGCGCCCGCCGAACACGGGCCGCAGCCGGGCCCGGATCATGTCCCAGTCGGAGCCCTCGATCTGCGTGGTGCCGCGCGCGCCGCCCGCGGGGTCGCCGTACACGAACACGTCGCCGCGGTGCTCCGCGATCGCACCGCCCTTGCCGAAGTCCCGCAGGATCGCGTCGCACACGGCCGGCGTGTTGGAGTTCCGCGGGATGAAGACTTCGCCGAACACCGCCGTGATGCTGGCGGCGACGTTCTTCCGCGTGCCGCCGTACGGCTGCTCCTGGACGTACACGCACACGCCGGGGTCGACGTTGAAGTCGAAGCACAGCACGAGCGGCAGCGTCGCGTCGTAGGTGAGCCGCTCGATCGCGTGCACGTTGCGGTCGAACGCGTAGTAGACGCGGCCCTCCTGGTTCACGAACGCCGCGCGGTACTCCTGGTCGAACGTCCGGGGGTCGAGATCGCGCCGCGCCGCCGCGATCGTGTCCTCGCTGGCGATGTCCTCCGACCACCAGGTGAAGAAGTCCCAGTCGGCCGCCTTCGCGTCGAGGCCGAAGTCGTTCACCAGGTCGTAGAAGTGATTCGTGCCCTTCGGTCGCCCGACGAACCACGCCCAGCCCGGTCGGTTGATCGTGTCGAGCGCGGGCCGGACGGTCGACGTCCACGCCTCGGGCTTCATCTCGGCATACTCGTCCAGCACGATGCCGTCGACCGCGACGCCTTCGAGGCGCTGCGGGCGGTCCATGCCGACGACGGCGAGCTGCGCGCCCTGGCACAGGAAGATCGTCAGCTCCGACTCGCTGATGCCGTCTCGGCCACGGCGTCGGTCGCGCGCCCACGGCGGGACCAGCGCCTTCAGGTACTCCCACGCGATGCGCTTCGCCTGGTCACGGGTCGGCGCCGCGTACACGTAC
>CAZOLL010000267.1:0-6195 GCA_964580365.1 uncultured Phycisphaeraceae bacterium | reverse complement strand
TCGAACTTCGACCGCGCCGCGGCGCCGGCCGCCGACGTCCTCTCGCAGGAGATTGCTGAGCTAAAGGATCGCATCGCGCGCATCGGCAACGTCAACCTCGACGCGATCACCGAGCTCGAGGAGGTCGAGAACCGCCTCGGGTTCATGACGCGCGAGAAGCAGGACCTCGACGACGCGAGGAACTCGTTGGTCGAGACGATCAAGAAGCTCGACGAGGTGTCGCGGGCGCGCTTCCAGGAGACGTTCGACACCGTGCGTGCGAACTTCCGCGAGCTGTTCCGCAAGCTGTTCCACGGCGGGCGCGCGGACGTGTTCCTGCAGGAGGCGCCCGACATCCTCGAGGCGGGCGTGGAGATCGTCGCCGGTCCGCCGGGCAAGGACCCGCGCTCGATCACGAGCCTCTCGGGCGGCGAACGCACGATGACCGCGATCGGTCTTCTGTTCGCGCTGTTCAAGTCGCGTCCCGCGCCGGTCGCGGTGCTCGACGAGGTCGACGCAGCGCTCGACGAGGCGAACACCGAGCGCTTCTGCAACCTGCTCGCCGAGTTCCTGAAGGACTCCCAGTTCGTCATCGTGACGCACAAGAAGCGCACGATGAACTACGCCGATGTGATCTTCGGCGTCACCATCGAGGAGAACGGCGTCTCGAAGCGCATCGGCGTGCGCCTCGAGGACTACGAAGAGAAGGTGGCCTGATCGTTCGCCGGATCACCGCCGTCACGGCGGATCGAACTCCCCAAAAAGCTGCGAGGCCTCGCGTGCGCCGCACGCGAGGCCTCGCGTTGTAATGAGCCAGGGGGGAACTCCGGGAAAAGGGGAAGAAGGGGAGAAGAGTTTTACACCGTAGCAGGCAACCCTCTGGCTCAAGTTGTTCGACGTTTGACTTTGCTCGCTCGGCTCCCAATTCCTCGCCCGGTCGGCGGCTCTCTTCGGACCACAGCCGGAGCACTTCGACCGGACTTCACCAACGGCCACCCGATTCCCAGCGCACCGGTGAACTCACCGTTCACCTATGCACGGTCCGACAGGACGGGCGGAAGTGTAGGGTCGATGGTAGGTTTCCACAAGAAAACAGTGCGCTCGCGGAGTTTTTTGTCGGACGCCGTTTCAACCCGCAACGCAACGCGAATCGCCACGGCCCCCGGTAGCATCCCTCGGTTCATGGGCCGACCGAAGTCGAAGGCCGTCGCCATCGCCGAATACGCCGCCGTTCGCGCGCTCCTCGGGCTGTTCCGCCTCCTGCCGCCGAAGGCCGCGTTCGCGGTCACCGATCGCCTCGGGGACGTCGCGTGGTGGATCGATCGCCGGCACCGCGAGGTGGCGCTCGACAACGTGTCGAAGACCCTCGGCGGCACGAAGAACGACGCGGCGCATCGGCGACTGGTGCGGCGGGTCTTCCGCAACTTCATGCGCGTCGGCGCCGAGTTCGCTCTGCTCCCCGACCTCATCGCGAAGCGCGGACTCGACCGCGTGATCGAGGTCGACGGCAAAGAGAACGTCGAGCGAGCGCTCGCGGCGGGCACCGGCGTCATCGTGTTCAGCGCCCACCTCGGCAACTGGGAGGCGATCGCCGCGGTCGGCGCGCCGCTCGGCATGCGGCTGCACTCGGTCGGCCGCACGCTCGACAATCCCTGGCTCGACCGGTACCTGACGCGCCACCGCGGGCGGTACGCTCTCTCGGTGATCCCGAAGAACCAGGGGCTGCCGCAGATCGTGCGCGCGCTCAAGCGGGGCGATTGCGTCGCGATGCTTCTCGACCAGTTCGCCGGCCGCGAGGGGCTCGACGTCCCGTTCCTCGGGCGCCTGGCATCGACGTTCCGAGCGCCCGCCGAGCTCGCGGTGCGGTTCGGCTTCCCGCTGCTCGGCGGCTTCGGAGTCCGCGTCGACGACTCGCCGCGCTTCCGCCTGACGTTCGAACCGCCGATCTTCCCCGACATGTCCGCACCGCGCGAAGCGGAGGTCCGCCGCCTCACGACAGCGATCAGCGACCTGATGGGGAAGCACGTGCTCGCGCACCCGGACCAATGGAACTGGCTCCACCGCCGCTGGCGCACCGCGTCGAAGTCCGCCGGCGCGGAGCCCGCGGCCGTCTCGGCGGGGGCCGGGCCATGACCGCGCCGCTCCCCGAGCCGCGCGCGCCGCGGCCGATCGACCTCACGCGCGTGCGCGCGACGCCGCTTGCCGCCCGTGAGAGCCTCGTCGAGACCGGCACGTTCGCCGAGCCGATCCTCCCCGGCCCGTGGTTCCCTTCGCTCTTTTCGTCGATCCCGCGCATCCACGCCGGCCGCGAGTTCCGCGCGCTCGTCGAAGCGATCGCGAACGCCCGCACCGCGAACCGTCCGGTAGTCCTCGCGATGGGGGCGCACGTCATCAAGGTCGGCCTCGCGCCGCTCGTGATCGACCTCCTCGAGAGGAACGTCGTCACCGCCGTGGCGATGAACGGGGCGGGCGCGATCCACGACTTCGAGATCGCGACGGCCGGCAAGTCGTCGGAGGACGTCGGCCGCGGCCTCGAGGACGGCAGCTTCGGCATGGCGAAGGAGACCGCCGAGAACGTGAACGGCGCGGCGGTCGACGCCGCGCGCGCGAACCCGTCGAAGCCGGGCGCGGGCGGGTTCGGCGCCGCGCTCGGAGCCCGCATTCTCGCGGCGAAGGCGCCGCACGCGCGCTTCTCGATCCTCGCCGCGTGCGCGCGGCTCTCGCGCCCCGCGACGGTGCACGTCGCGCTCGGCAGCGACATCGTCCACATGCATCCGGGCTGCGACGGCGCGGCGATCGGCGCCGCGACCCTCGCCGACTTCCGCACGCTCGCCGGCGTCGTCGCCGACCTGTCGGGCGGGGTGTTCCTGAACGTCGGCTCCGCGGTGATCCTCCCGGAGGTCTTCGTGAAGGCCCTCAACCTCGCCCGCAACGTCGGCCACGAGGTGAAGGACTTCGTCACCGCGAACCTCGACCAGATCCGTCACTACCGGCCGCGCAAGAACGTGCTCGAGCGGCCGGGTGGCCGCGCGATCGAGCTCATCGGCCACCACGAGCTGCAGGTGCCTCTCCTGCGCCTCGCGGTCCTCGACCGTCTCGGCATCCGGAGCGCGACATGACCGGCGGACTCCTCTCGCTCGCGCACGCGGCTCGCCCGGTGCGCGTCGGCGTGATCGGCGACCTCATCCTCGATCGCTACCTGCGCGGCGAAGCCGACCGCATCTCGCCCGAGGCGCCAATCCCCGTGCTCGCGATCGCCGCGGAAGACGAGCGCCTCGGCGGCGCCGGCAACGTCGCGGCCAACCTGCGCGCGGTGGGCGCCGACGTGTGGGTGGGCGGCGCGGTCGGAGCGGACGAGAACGGCGATTCGGTGTGCGCCGCGCTGGCGGAGCTCGGCGGCGACGTCGGCGCCGTCATCCGCGACGGCACCCGGCCGACCGTCGAGAAGACGCGCCTGATCGCGCGCAGCCAGCAGGTGCTCCGATTCGACCGGGAAGACCGCGCGCCGCTGGCGAAGAACGCCGAGGCGTCGCTCGTGAAGGAGATCGGACGCCTGCTGGTCGGCACCGACATGGTCGTCCTGTCCGACTACGCGAAGGGCACGCTGACCAAGGGCGTGCTGGAGCACGTGCTGAAGAGCGGCGTACCCGCGCTCGTCGACCCGAAGGGCACCGACTACTCGCGCTACCGCGGTGCGTTCGGCATCACGCCGAACCGCGGCGAGGCCGAGGCCGCGACGCAGGTGAAGATCACCGACGACGAGAAGTCGCTGCGCCGCGCGGCCGACGCGCTGTTCGAGATCACCGACGCGAAGGTCGTTTGGATCACCCTCGGCGCCGGCGGCATCTACTGCGCCGCGCGCGGCGGCGCGGAGTTCCACGTGCGCTCCGAAGCGCGCAAGGTGTTCGACGTCACGGGCGCGGGCGACACCGTCATCGCGCTGCTCGCGCGCTACCTCGCGGCCGGCGTCCCGCTGCGCCAGGCCGTCGAGATCGCGAACGCCGGCGCCGGCGTCGTCGTCGGCAAGCTCGGCGCCGTCTCGATCGCGCTGCCCGAGCTGTACCGCGCGATCGCCACGCGCGGCGACGGTGTCGACGAGAGCGCCCGCAAGATCCTTTCGCGAACCGAGGCCGCGGCGATGGCCGACGACCTGCGCCGCCAGGGGCTGCGCGTCGTGTTCACCAACGGCTGCTTCGACGTCCTCCATGCCGGCCACGCCCGCTACCTCGCGTGGGCGCGCGCGCAGGGCGACGTCCTGATCGTCGGCGTGAACGACGACGCGTCGATCGAGCGGTTGAAGGGCAAGGGGCGACCCGTGGTCCCGTCGCGCGATCGCAAGGAGCTGCTCGCCGCGCTCGGCGCGGTCGACTTCGTGGTCGAGTTCGCCGAAGACACCCCCGAAGAGCTGATCCGCTCGATCACGCCGGATGTGCTGGTGAAGGGCGCCGACTGGCAGGGGAAGACCGTCGCGGGCAGCGCCTGGGTCGAGTCGCACGGGGGTGCGGTCTGCTTCGCCCCGCTGCTCGAAGGCCGCTCGACCACGGGTCTGATCGAGCGGATCCGCGCGATTCGCCCGGGAACCGGGGGGCTCGAGGCCGGTGAAAGCGGCGCGAACCGCTCGCCCGTCGTTCGCTGACGATCGTTCTCCGCCGTTACCGCGTGCTCTTTCGCCCACTAGACTGCCGCCGACCCGCGGCCGGCGGACCCGGCGTTACTGGGCCTGCCGCGTCCCGAGCGAGGAGAACGCCCCGATGGCCCCCGAACTGCGCTTCGTGATCGAGGAGGGCGGGCGGTCGGAAGCCGCGCACTTCGACCAGCCGCGCGTCACGATCGGCCGCGCGGAGACCAACGACATCCGCCTCGACGATCGGCAGGCGTCGCGCTTCCACTGCGCCGTCGACCTGAGCGCGGACCGGCCGACGCTCACCGACCTCGGCTCCCAGAACGGCACCTTCCTGAACGGCAGTCGCGTGACGAGCGCCCCGCTCGCGCCCGGTGACCAGATCACGATCGGCAGTTGCTCGATCCGCCTCGAAGACGTCCCGGTGCGGAACGGTGGGCCGGCCGCAGCCTCGACCGCGCCGCGCGTGGACGATCCGCGGTTCCTCTCGCGCCTCGTCGCGGTGGCGCGCGACGTCGCATCCGAGCGCGAGCTGATGCCGCTGCTCGACCGCGCGCTCGACGCCGTGCTCGAGCTGACCGGCGCCGAGCGCGCGTTCGTCATGCTGATCGACAAGGACGGCAACCTCGAGTGCGAGGCGTCCCGCAACTTCAAAGGCGACTCCGTCGCGAACGCGGACGTCGCCGTCTCGCGCTCGATCGCGCGCCGCGTGATCGCGGAGAAGCAAGCGATGCTCGCGGTGAACGCTCGCGAGGACGAGCGCTTCCGCGAAGTGCAGTCGATCATGAACCTCGGGCTGCGCTCGGTGCTCTGCGCGCCGCTGCAGTTCCGGGGCGACACGCTCGGCGTGGTCTACATCGACCACCGCCTCGAATCGGCCGTCTTCGGCGACCCGGACAAGCAACGTCTGCAGGCGTTCGCCGACCAGGTTGCCGTCGCCGTCGCGAACGCACGCTTGATCCGCGATCTCACGGAATCCAATCGCGCGCTCGGCCAGGCGCGCGCGCGGCTCGAGTCGTTGAACCGCGACCTGCGCCGCACGGTCGCCGACCGCGAGGCGGAGCTCGCGTCGGTGCGCGCGCGCCTCGCCGGCGACGACCCGGCCGACGGCGAGCTGCGCTACGAGTCGGCGGGGATCGTCGGCCGCTCGAAGGCGATGCGGAAGGTGTTCGAGGTGCTCGACCGCGTGATCGGCTCTGACTTCCCCGTGCTGGTCGAAGGCGAGAGCGGCACGGGCAAGGAGTTGGTCGCGCGCGCCATCCACCGCCTCGGCCCGCGCCGCTCCGAGCCGTTCGTCTCCGAGAACTGCGCGGCGCTGCCCGAAGCGCTGCTCGAGAGCGAGTTGTTCGGATCGATGAAAGGCGCGTTCACGGGCGCCTCGACGCGCCGCGGCCTCGTCGAGCGCGCGCACGGCGGGACGTTGTTCCTCGACGAGGTCTCCGAGATGTCGACCGCGCTGCAGTCGAAGCTCCTGCGCTTCCTGCAGGAGGGAGAGTTCCGTCCGGTCGGCGGCACCGACCCCGTGCGCGTCAACGTGCGCATCATCTCGGCATGCAACAAGGACCTTCGCCAATTGGTGTCCGAGGGCAAGTTCC
>CAZOLL010000266.1:0-6211 GCA_964580365.1 uncultured Phycisphaeraceae bacterium | reverse complement strand
CGATGTCCGCAACACGCTGCTGTACGTGTTGAACAACGCGCGCCGCCACGGCATCTCGTTCGCCGGCATCGTCGACCCGTACTCGAGCGCCGCGTGGTTTCACCGCTGGCAGGATCTCGCGCCGAGCACACGCCCCGCGCCCGTCGCCTCACCGCGCTCGTGGCAGCTCGTCCACGCGACCTTCCCCCACGGCCGCCTCGACACTGCCGCGATCCCGCGCGCGGGGCTGTCGTGATCGAGTTACTTCTCCGCGGCCGTCGCTTCGCGCGCGCGGCCGCCCTCGAAGCGGTAGAGCACCTTCGCGAGGATCGCGCTCTCCGGCAGCGGACCGAAGATGCGGCTGTCGATCGACACCGCGCGGTTGTCGCCGAGCACGAAGTACTCGTCCGCGCCGAGAATGCGGGCGGGACAGGTCGCGTGGTCGGGAATCCCCTCGGTCGCGCCCGGGTCGTCGACGACGCCGTTCCGGTGCACGATCCCGTTCTCGATCGAAAGCTGATCACCCGGCACCGCGACGACGCGCTTGATCAGGATCTCGTCCGCGACCTGCGCGATCACGACGTCGCCGGCGCGGATCCCGCCGGTCATCGACGGGACGCTCGTCACCAGCACTCGATCGCCGTCCTGGTAGTCGGGGAGCATCGAGCTGCCGGCGATCCGGTAGAAGCCGAACAGCGGCGACTCGACGACGCCGGCAATCGCGACCAGCGCGAACAGCGCTGCAAGGATCGGCACACGACGAGGAGTCGATCGAGGTGCGGCGGCCATGCCGAGAGTATCGACCCGCCCGGCGTCGCGGCTTGAAGCGATCGGTGCGGGGGGCGGGCTTCTGTTGCTCGCAGCGCGTTACCGGAACAAGTTGAACTTCACGATCGCCCAAATCGCCGCGAAGCCGTCCTTCCAGCCGATCTTCTTTCCCTCGCTGTAGTCGCGGCCGAAGTAGCTGATCGGCACCTCGTACACGCGGCAGCGGAGCTTGGCGACCTTGGCGGTCAGCTCGGGCTCGACGGCGAAGCGGTTGCTCTCGATCTTGATGCGCTTCGCGACGTCGGCGCGGAAGACCTTGTAACAGGTCTCCATGTCGGTCACGTTCAGGTTGGTGAAGATGTTCGAGAGCGTCGTGAGGCCCTTGTTGATCACGTAGTGCCAGTAGAGATGGCAGCGGTGCGTGCCGCCGAGGAAGCGGCTGCCGAACACGACGTCGGCGACGCCGTCGGCGATCGGCTTCACGAGCGCGGGGTAGTCGTCGGGCGAGTACTCGAGGTCGGCGTCCTGGATGATGACCACGTCGCCGGTCACCTTCTCGAAACCGGTGCGCAGCGCGGCGCCCTTGCCGGCGTTCTTCTCGTGCGCGAACACGCGCAGGTCGGTGCGCTCGGCCGCGAGCTTCTTCAACACCTCGCCGGTGCCGTCGGTGGAGCAGTCGTCGACGATGACGATCTCCTTCTCGAACGGGACGGCGGCGACGCGCTCGATCACGGTCTTCACCGTGTCGCGCTCGTTGTAGACGGGGATCACCACCGACAGCTTCATGCGGACGATTCCAAAGCGGGCCTTGCCGGCAACCCAACTCGAGGACGTCGACGCCTCGTCACGGCTCGCGGCGGTGCTCCGCACCCGCCGCTCGATCGACCGTCGAATGCAGCGCTGCGCGCTGCCGCGGCCTCGCGGCCGCGGGGGTTCCTACCCCTGGGACTCATCATGCGCTGCGACGAATTGGTCGGGTAGGAACCCACCGGCGGGCGGGATCCTAGTGGGCCCGCTTCTTCGCCGCGAACATCTTGTCGACGCCGAAGAACGCGGTGAGTTCGTGGGACAGACGCGAGTAGTCGTCGGAGCGCTCCGCCGGCCAGAACGGGTCGACGAACAGCGGGAGGATCTCCTTGTCGGGGCGCTTCCTCGCCTCCTGGATGCGGCGGCGCTTGCCGGCGAACTTGTCGAAGTGCGTCATCACCTCATTGATCGCGAGCACATCGGCAAGCCCGGCCATCGGCACGCGCTTGCCCGGCAGCTTCTTCGCGCCGCGCGCGCGCAAGGACGCGAACGGGCCGGTCTTCATCCCGCGGTTGCCCGCGAGCGTGAACTCGTTCTCGTCGAGAGCAAGCAGGTACTTCGTGCGTCGCAGCGTGAGGAGGATCGCGGCCGGCAGCGCGCGTTCGACGTTCTCGTCGTCGTAGTTCTTGAAGATCGAGAGCAGCGGGTTGCGGATCTGCAGGAGCCGCAACCGGTGCACGTCGATGCGCCGCGAGGTCGCCGAGTGATGGTGGTAGGTGATCGACGTCGGCACGTAGCGCACGGTTTCGCCCAGCACCCAGAGGCGCCAGCCGAGGTCCACGTCTTCGTAGTAGGCGAAGAAGTCCTCGTCGAAGCCGTCGACGTCGAGGAACAGACCGCGGTCGATCGCCATCGCGCCGCCGCACGCGAACAGCGTGTCGCCCGGCTTCTTCCAGCGGTCGATGTCGGCGTCGTCCATGCCGAGCTGGATGCCGATGCCGTGGAAGTTCATCCCGCCGCCGCCGTAGTTCACGCGCGTGCCGTCCCACGAGAGGATGAGCGACGCGGTGCAGCGCGCCTTCTTCTCGACGATCGGCTTCACGAGCTCGGACAACCACGACGGGTCGACGCGCATGTCGTTGTTCATGAACGCGACGATCTTGCCGTTCGCCTCGCGCGCGCCGCGGTTCACCGCGGCGGCGAAGCCGGTGTTCACCTCGTTCTTCAGCACGCGCACGCGCGGGAAGCGCTTCGCCATGTACTGCACCGAGCCGTCGGTCGAACCGTTGTCGACCAGGATCTGCTCGACGTGGCCCGGGTAGGCGAGGAGCTGCAGCGTGGCGAAGCACCGCTCGAGGTGCTGCACTCCGTTCCAGTTCGGGATGACGATCGAAACGTCGGGATGGCTCGACGCGGCGGCGGTCATGCCATGCGCTCCACGGACGGGACGATGAGGGAGTTCGTGCGTTGCAGGGCGATGTCGCGGACGCGGAGGTGGAGGGTGCCGCCTCCCGGCCCGCTCACGCGGTTTTGCACGACGATCGTGTTCTTCCCCTTCGTCAGCTCGACCGGCGCGTGGAACGACGACGTGCCGTCGGAGCCATTCGCGCCGTGCGGCGCGATGCGCAGGACCGGCGCGCCGTTCACGCGCACCTCGCCGCCTTGGATCACCGCGGTCTCGCCGCCGACGTGCCACGTCGTGACGCGCAGATCGACGCGCAACGCACCGTCGGTGACGATCTCGTACTCGACCTTTCCCGCTCCTTCGCCGCTCGGACGCAACAGCACCATGTCGCCGCCGAGCGTCTCGACCGGACCGCTCTTCGCCTTGAAGCCCGCGCCCGGCGCGGAGAACACCGTGCGGTGCGCGATGTTCATCCCGATCGCCTGCTTGTACTTCACCTCCATCTCGAGCGCGTTGTCGTCGACCGTCTTCACAGCCGGCGCCTTGCGCACGAGCTCGGCGGCGAGGCCGGGCTCGACGAGGAAGCGCGACATCTTCGCGGCGAGGTCCTCGTCGTTCGCGGGCAGGAAGCGCAGGCCGCCGTGCCCGTCCTTCACGAGATCGCGCATTCCGCCGAGGTCGGAGACGAGCACGGGCACGCCCGCCTGGAACGCCTCGTGGATGGCGAGCGGAGAGTTCTCGTACCAGACCGACGGGACGACGAGCACGTCGATGCTCGCGAGCACCTTCGCGAGGTCCTTCGGCGAGTAGCGGCCGTGGAAGACGAGCCCCTCGCGCGTCACGTGCTCCTCGACGCGCGCGCGCGTCTCGCGGAATTCGGCGAGGCCGCCGTTCTCTCCGGTGTCGCCGTGGATGTGCAGCTCGGCGCGCGGGTCGTGCGGTCCGCACGGGAGGCGCTGGAACGCGCGCGCGAGCGTCTCGAGGCCCTTGTACCAGACGAGCGAGCCGACGAAGCCGAAGCGGACCGGCGCGCCGGAGGCGGCGTCGCGCGGCTCGCGGCGGTACCCGTCGAGCCAGCCCTCCTCCATGCCGTAGTCGCTCACGATCATCCGGTTCGCCGGCACACCGGCTTCGACCATGCGCTGCTTCAGGAAGCGCGACGGGGCGAACACGAAGTCCGCCTTCAACAACTCGGTGACCATCGTGCGCGGCCGCTTCGCGATGCACGCGAGGTCGGACCAGCGCTTCTTCATCCACTTGGGCGACTTCGCGACGAGCAGCTGGTAGCGCTCGGCCATGCGATGCAAGAGCGTGCGGAACGGACGCGAGACCGCGCGCAGCCAGTCGACGTGCTGCGGCTTGTCGCCGACGCACGCGGCGCAGCCGAGCACCGGTTGCTTGCCCGAGCACAGGCGCCGGTCGGGGCGGATCAACTGCACGCGCGGGCAGCGGAACCAGAAGTCGTTCAGCGTGACGACGCTCGCGATGCCCGCTTCGCGGCAGACGCGCGGCAGCGTCGCGGACAGGTGAATCATGTGTTCGAAGTGCACGACGTCGGGACGCACGCGCTCGAGCACCTCGCGGAAGCGCGCCTCGACCTCCTTGTTCTGGTAGGTCTCCTCGATGTTCTTGAACTGCAGGTGGTTCGCGATCTGGATGACTTTGAGACCATCGAACGTCGATTCGCGAAGCGTGTAGTTCGGCAGGGACGTGTCGCCGACGCGGTGGAACACCGTGACGTCGTGGCCGCGGCGCTTCAGAGCCTTCGCGAGCGAGAGCGTCAGCACCTCGGTGCCGGCCGTCGTCTCCGGCGGGAAGCCGTGCACGACGAACAGGACCTTCAGCTTCTCGCTCGGCACCGCCTGAGGAGACGTCAGGCGGTCGGCCGCCTTGCTCCCCTGCCAGAAGCCCGCGAACTCGAGGAAGTGGTACCAGAACGACAGGAGCGAGAGCTTCAGGAACGCCGCGCCCTTGTACCCGTGCTCGCGCAGCCACCGGCGGTCCATCTTCGCCACGCGCCACGTCATGATCAGCACGTCGCGCCGGCGCCGGATGCACTCGCGGTCGAGGTATGCGCGGTTCAACCACGCGTCGATCGCGGTGCGCTTGCGCAGCGTCTTCGGGTCGTACTCGTGCGAGTGCACGACCGGCGCGTCGGGCGCGTACACCACCTTGTATCCGGCCTCGAGCGCGCCGCGCGCCCACAACAGATCCTCGCCGAACTGCACGCGCGGGAACGGCAGACGGCGCCAGACCTCGCGCCGGATGCAGGACGCGACGTCGTTGAAGTTGATGAAGATGCGGCGCGCGAGCGGATCCATCTGCTGATACGCCTCGGCGTCGACGATCTGCCGCGTCACCGGGTTCGGGTCGAAACAGAGGTCGCCCTGCACGCCGCGCTTCACGAGCGGGCCGGCCGTGAGGCGCGGCACGATGCGCGAGAACGCGCCGGCGACCTGCGGGTCCTTCAGCTTGTTCACCAGCGTGTACAGCCAGTCGCGCCGCTCGGGGTACGCATCCTGAACGAGGTACACGATGAAGTCGCCGTCGGTGAGCTGCGCGCCGAGGTTGCGCGTGTCGCCGTGGTCGAAGTCGCGCTGGTCGATCGCGTGGAAGCGCACGGGGAAGCGCCGCGCGATCTCGGGCGTCTTGTCGGTCGACGCCGAGTCGATGACGAGCACTTCGAACGGGAAGTCGACCTGCTGCTCGAACACGCCGCGGAGGCACTCCGTGATGGTGTCCTCGCCGTTCCAGGTCGGGATGACGATCGAGACCTTCACGCCGTCGCTCCCCGCCGGGAGGCGGCGTCACGCGAACCCCACCACTGCCCGAGCACCTGCGCCGCGCGCAGGAACGGCGAACGGAGGAGCGACGTCACGCGGACGAGGAACGGCTCGCGCTCGAGCGCGCGGCTGTCCTCGCGCACCTCGTAGGCGATGCCGCGGAACACGTCGGCGACCGACTCGCGCACGCGCACTCCGAAGCGCTGCCGCGCGAAGCGCGCGTCGTCGCGGTAGCGGCGGAACGCGGAGAGCGGCCCGTACTCGTGGGCGTGTTCGACGACCGCGGCCGGGACGAACGCGAGCTTCTTGCCCTCGAGCAGCATCTGCTCCGCGAACGCGGAGTCCTCGCCCATGTCGCCCGGGGGGAACGGCGACTTCAACAGGAGCGCGCGGCGCGTGAGCGACGCGACGTCGTCGAACAGGCACGAGCGGCGGCGCTCCGCGGGCGTCGCGCGCGCGAACGCGGCAACGTCGACGGACACGACCTTCGGTGCGTCGCTCGCGAGCGGGCTCGACAGCGCGGTGCGGC
>CAZOLL010000265.1:4515-6240 GCA_964580365.1 uncultured Phycisphaeraceae bacterium | reverse complement strand
CGATGCGGACGTGCACCAGGGCGACGGCACCGCGGCGATCCTCGCCGACGACGAGCGTGCGTTCACGTTCTCGATCCACGGCGCGAAGAACTTCCCGCGCGTGAAGCAGACGAGCGACCTCGACGTCGAACTTGCCGATGGGACCGGTGACGACCAATACCTCGCGGCGCTCGAGCGCGGCGTCCGCGCCTCGATCGATCGCTCGCGTCCCGACCTCGCGCTCTATCTCGCCGGCGCGGACCCGCTCGCGGGCGATCGCTTCGGCCGCCTCGCCGTCTCGAAGTCGGGCCTCGCCGCGCGCGACCGCTTCGTGCTCGGCGAGTGTCGCGCGCGCGGCATCCCAGTATCGATCGCGATGGCCGGCGGCTACGCGCGCGTCGTGTCCGACACCGTCGACGTCCACTTCGAGACGCTCCGCATCGCCGCGTCGCTCGCGTGACGCGCGATCTCCCGCGCGCCGTCTAACATCATCCGCGATGCCACTCCTCCACCGCACGTTCCCCGTCGGCCTGCTCCAGTGCAACTGCACCATCGTCGCGGACCCGAAGACGAAGGACGCGATCGTGATCGACCCGGGCGGCCACGCCGAGCGGATCGTCGCGGAGATCGAGCGGCTCGGCGTCACGGTGCGCGCGTTGATCCACACGCACGCGCACCTCGATCACATCGGCGCGACGCACGGCGTGAAGGCGGCGACGGCGGCGGAGGTGATGCTCCATCCCGACGACCGCTTCCTTTATGAGAACGTGCCGATGCAGGCGGCACCGTTCAGCTTCGAAGTGTTCCCGGTGCCGTCGATCGATCGCGAGCTGAACGACGGTCTCGCGCTGTCGGCGGGTTCGGTGCGCGCGAAGGTCCTGCACACTCCGGGTCACACGCCGGGCTCGTGCTCGTTCGAAGTACGGCTCTCCGACGAGGCGCCGCTCCTCTTCACCGGCGACACGCTGTTCCGCGGCGGCATCGGGCGCACCGACCTCTGGGGCGGCGACATGGAGCTCGAGCTCGCGTCGATCCGCACGCGCCTCTTCTCCTACCCCGACGCGACGCCGGTCACGCCGGGCCACGGCCCCACGACGACGATCGGCCGCGAGCGGAAGTCGAACCCGTTCCTTCTCGACTGACGCCGGCGGCGGACGGCGTCGCTCAGAGCGTCTTCACGGCCATCGTCCGGCGCACGAAGAACACGACGTCGAACTGCCGCAGGAGCGAAGCCTGGAGAAACGCCGCGTCCGGCTCGCGAGCGTCGAACACGCCGCCGATCGAGTGCGCGCGCCGCGGTGCGTCGAGCCAGGCCCGCACCGGACCGCCCACAGGCGCCGAGCGAATCTCCACCGCGAAGACGGCCTTGCCCACTTCGTCGAAGATCGCTGGCACGCTGCCGGCCGGCGGCGCGGGCAGCGCGAACTCGCGCAGCACAGGCGCGTTGTCCTTGCCCGCGCCGACGGCGACGAACGCTCCGCGACCGAATTCCAGCCCGACTGCGAGGTAGCCGCCTCCCATCCACGCGCGCAGGAACTCGCCGGTCGGCCGGATCGGAGCGCCCGGCAACGCCGCCGCCGAGTGAACGTTGTGCGTCCAGAACACGATGCGCCCGCTCGGGCCGTCGTCCTGGAGCGCGTCGCGCAGGCCTTCGGCCATCGCTTCGTCGCGGTACGCCGGCTCGCGGAACGATCGCTCGGAGCGGCGCACGGAGTCGAACGCCCGGTGCGCGAGCTTGTAGTCGGC
>CAZOLL010000265.1:0-4505 GCA_964580365.1 uncultured Phycisphaeraceae bacterium | reverse complement strand
CGGCGGGAGACGTCGCCTTCTCCCAGTCCTTCTTCTCCTCGTCGAACCGCCGCGCGAACTCGTCGAGCGTCGCGCGAACCGCCGCCTGCACGTCCTGCGGCAGGCGCGGGTAGCCGAGGTTCGCGGTGAGATCGCCGAGCGGCGCGGTGCCCGCGATGAACCGGTCGACCTGCTCGGGCGCCACCTGCGAGAGGAACTCCGCGACACCGGCGACCGCCTGCGCGGGGATCTGCACGTCGACGCCGATCAGGCGCACCTTCCGCGCGTGCGAAGGGTCGGCGTTCCACGCCCGCAGCCAGGTGACGAACGCGAGCATCTCCTGCGTGTCGACGTTCCAGAAGTGCAGGTCCGCGAGGAGCTGCGGCGCCTCTCCGCGTCCTCCCTGCGTCCAATGGTCGAGCGCCATCGTCTCCGCGAAGCTCGTCTCGAGCGCAATCGTCGTCACGCCGCAGTTCGCGACCATGGACTCGACGAGCTTGTGCTTCAGGCGCAGAAACTCGTGCGAGCCCTGGGTCGCCTCACCGAGGCCGATGATGCGCGCTCGCTCGAACCACGGTTTCATCGCGTCGAGCCCGAGGTCCGGCTTGCCGGGGTCGCATCCCGTCAGCGGCACCGCCTCCTGACGGAGCCACTCCACCACGCCGCCTTCGGGCGCTCCGCTCGGCGTCGGCACGTCGCCCGCAGCGAGCGCGAGCGCGAGGGTCGATGCGAAGAACGATGTCGAGAACATGGCGGACCTCTTCAATGAGGAAGACGCCGTTCCTTATCGGCAGGCGAGCGTGACGAACGAAACGGGCAATCCGTCTCCCGCGACGAGCCGCGTGTCGGTCGGTCGCATCCTCACGCGCACGTCCGGCTTCCTGAAAACGGTCACGTCGCACTCGCTGCAGCCCTACCGAGGTTGCTCGTTCGGCAACGCACTGTGCGGCGTCGGCTGCTACGTGCAGCACAACTCGTGGATCACGCAGGGCCGCGCGTGGGGTTCGTTCGTCGAGGCGCGCGTGAACGCCGCGGACGCCTACCGCGCGGAAGCGGCGGCCGAGCGCCGCTGGGCGCGCACGAAGCGCGCCGACTGCGGCGGGTTCACGATCTTCCTGTCCAGCTCGACCGACCCGTTCCTGGCGCAAGAGCGCGAGCTCGGCGTCACGCGGCGAGTCCTCGAGGCGATGCGCGATGATCCGCCGGACGGCCTGATCGTGCAGACGCACACCGACCGCGTGCTCGATGCGAAAGACGTGCTCGCCGAGATCGCGCGCGCTTGCGCGCTTCGCGTTCACGTCTCGATCGAGAGCGACACGGATCGTCTGCCCGGACTTCCGCCGCCCGCGGCGAGCGTCGCGCGGCGCTTCGCGGCGGTCGAAGAGCTGAAGCGCTCCGGTCTCACGACGGTGGTGACGGTGTCGCCGCTCCTGCCGATCGCGGACCCGGAGGCGTTCTTCGCGCGAATCGCGCGCGCGGCGGACGCCGTGGTGATCGACCACTTCATCGGCGGCGACGGTACGGAGGACGGCTCGCGAACTCTCCGCACGCGCCTGCCCGCGGCGATGGCGGCGGTCGACGCGTCGTCGGTGACGATCGAGTACCGAAACCGCATCGTCGCGATCGCGGAGCGCGCGATGCCCGGCCGCGTCGGCGTCAACGTCGACGGCTTCGCGGGACGATTCGGTGCCGGCCGAGCCCGCGCACCGCGTTCTTCACGCGACACGTGAGATCCGACGCCGGTCAGTGAGCGCGCGCTCGGAACGCCAGGCGAAGCTGCGTATTCCCCTGCGCGGGCATCACGACCTCGATCGGCTCCGTGAGCTCCATCGCTTGCCGCACCGCGAGTCGATACGTCCCCGCGGGGAGTCCCTTCACCGCGAACGATCGGACCTCCGCGTCGAACTCGAGTGAGTCCTCCGCGAGCCCGCTCGTCTCGACGATGTCGAGCCAGAAGCGATCGCCCCGGTTGAGGTGGACGCCTTCGAACGTGAACGTCCCGGCGAACGGCACTCCGCCTTCCAGCTCGAGCTCGACCGGTACGTGAAGTCCGCCCGGCGTCACGCCGGCGGTCGCGATCGCGCGGCCGATGCTCGGATCACGCGCTTCGAAGCGGTACTTGCCCGCACGGAAGAGCACGAGCGTCGCCTCGCCGTTCTCGTCGGTCGTCATCGAGCGCACGAGGCCGCGCGTCTCGTCGTCGACTCCGTGCGCGGTGACCTGGCACCCGCGCGCGGGCTTTCCGCCCGGCGCCTTCACGCGCACCGGCACCGGCGTCGAGCGCAGATCGAAGTCGAGCGTCTTCACTTCGCCGTTCGCGAGCGTGAACGAATCGGACGTGATCTGCTCGATCATCGACCCTTGGTCGGACTTCGTCTCGAGCATGAGCCAGACGCTCGTGCGACCGGCGGCGAGCTCCGCGACCTCGAAGCGACCCTCGGCGCCGCTGCGCGCGTTCTTGAACTCGCGCGGCCCGCTGACGCCGACCATGGCGCCGCTCACCGGTTCGCCGTCGAGCCGCACGCTGCCGCGCACGATCGCCGAGCCCTGCGGCCCGCGTGGCCCGAGGTCGATGTCGAGCCGTGTCTCCTTCCCCGCGTCGGCGTGCACGTCACCCGCGTCCGACTCGCGCAGGCGGTCGAGCTGCGTGATCAGCTCGAATGGATTGCCGGCGAGGATGCGCTCGTACACCTGCCAGCGGTACGTGCCGTCGCGAAGCAGCGCGAACGCGAAGTCTCCGCGCGCGTCGGTGGTCGTGATCTGCGGCTCGAGCATCTCGGCGCCTGCCGCGTCCCCGAGGCGGAACAAGACGATCGTCTTCGGCGCCGCCGGCACCTCGCCGCCCTCGCTGACGCGGCCGGCGATCGCGGCGCCGGAGTCGAGCGTCACGGTCCACTCGACGGCCGTCGCATCGAGTGAATCGGTGCGCGGCGCGAAACCCGGATGCTCGGTCCGCAGTGCGATCTCGGGCACGTTCTCGAACGCACCGAAGTCGACGACGCCGCTCGCGTCGGTGCGACCCCGCGCCAGCGGGACCAGGTTCTCCGAGAGGGAGATCGCCGACACGTCGGCCCACTCGACCGGCGCGCCTCCGTCCTTCGTCACGACGCGCACCTTCAACCGGCGCGGCGCGCGGAACGTGATCTCGGAAGTACCGCCGTCCGATTGCGCGTCGATCGAACGGCTGACGACGCCGTGCGACGCGCTCTTCACCAGCACGAGGCAGCCCTCGGGCGGCAGCGGCGCGATCCGATAGGTGCCCGGCGCGGACTTCTCGACGCATGACGCGAGGTCGATCGCCGCGGTCCACGTGGTCAGCATCGGGTCGTTCTTCACGGTCGTCCAACCGCGGAAGCGCACGTCGTCGACCGGCGCCCCCGCTTCGTCCTTCAGCACGAAGACGTGCGAGCGCTCCTTCTCGAGCGTGACGATGACGTTCGTCTCGTCCTCGGTCGGCGCCGCGATCGTCCATGCCGCGGTCTGGCCGCGCCGCGACGCCGCGACGATCGCGCCGTTCTCGGACACGTGCGTGCACGCGAAGCGCCCGTTCGCGTCGGTGCGGCCGACGGGCCGCGCGAACGTGATCCGGCCGATCGGCGCCACGGTGCCGAGGACGACGTCGGCGCCTGCGACCGCCTTGCCGTCGCCGTCGACGACGCGGCCCGCGACGTCGCGGCCCGAAGGCAGCTCGATCCTGCCGACGTCGTGGCGCGTCCCGCGTCCGCTCGGCTCCGGATTGGTCGCGACGCTCACGAAGTCGGCGTGGTCGACGACCGTGATCACGCTGCCCTGCGGCACGCCCGCGATCTCGAACTTGCCGTCCTCGTCGGTGCGCACCGACGCGATCGGAAGGTGCTGGATCCAGCCGTCGAGCCACGACGGCACCGGCACGACCTGGCGCGACTCGAGGCGCAGGTCGATCACCACGCTGTCGGCGCGGAACTGCTCGGCGCCCACCGCGTTCAGCGGCATCGCGAGCGGCACGGTCCGCACCCGCGCGTTCGCCACCGGCGCGCCGTCCTCGTCGACGACCGTGCCGCACCACGCGACGGTCGGCGCGAGCACGACGTCGCCCAGGTCGGTGACGCGCCCCGGCGAAAGCCGCACGTCGACGATGCGCAGCTGCGCGCGCGGACCGCCCGGGTCGACCGCGACGCCGTGCAGCCCGTGCACGCGCGCACCTTCGAGAAGGAAGCGACCGTCCGCGTCGGTGCGCGCCTCGCCGACTACAAGGGAGGGAGCGCGCGGCGGAACTTCGAACGGCGTGTTGCGGTCGGAGAACAGCATGTCGACGCGCAGCTCGATCATCTCGACGCGCGTTGCGGCCAGCGGCGCTCCGTCCGCCGTGAGGACGCGTCCCGTGAGCCCGGACAGCGCCGCCGTGAATGCGCGCGGCGGCGCGCCGGACACCGAGGTCGCGGACGGCGGCGCCGGCGCGGTCTCGACGCGCGCCGTCTCGACGCGCGGTTCCGGCGCGATCGGCGGCACGACGGCGGGGACGGCCGGCGGCAACTCGGCGCGGGGCG
>CAZOLL010000264.1:0-6251 GCA_964580365.1 uncultured Phycisphaeraceae bacterium | reverse complement strand
AGAGCACGGCGAGCAGGGCACCGATTTTCTCACCACGCGCCCGCGACCGAATGGCGGTGCGTACACGGCCGGGTCCTTCGGCCCGAACAAGGCCACGGTCGGTCGGCCGAGCGCCGACGCGAGCAGGAGCGGACCGCTGTCGGCGGCGACGACCAGCTCCGCGCGCCGCAAGAGCGCGATGAGCCCCGCGACGCCGTGCGTCGGCGACACGGTGTCGAGCGCAGTCTTGGCCGCCGTGCGGATCGCTTTCGCGAGTTCGACCTCGCCCGGACCGTGCGTGATGACGACGCGTCGATCGCCGCTCGCGGACCACGAGTCCGCGAGCGTCGCGAAGCGGTCGGGCGGCCATCGCTTGAACGCAGCGAACTTGCTCGTTCCCGGGTGCAGCAGCGTGACCGGGCGCGGGTCGGACCCGAGCGCGAGATCGATCGCCGCCTCCGCCTCCGCGTCGCGGCGGAACGTCGGCCGCAGACGCGGCGCGAGCGCGCCGTTCTCGAACGCCGTCGAGACATCCGCGCCGAACGGAGTGAGCAACCGGACGACGCGCTCGATGCGATGGCAGCCGTCCGGTACCGGCACGCGCACGTTCGCGTGGCGGTGCGCGCCTTCCTTCGCCGCGTTCTTGTCGAGGCCGACCTTTCGCGCCGCGCCGGCGAGCCTCAGCTGCATTCCGCTCTTCAGGTTGCCCTGGAAGTCGATCGCCGAGTCCCAGCCGCCGGCCTTCAGGCCCCGCCAGTGCTTGAACGCGACGAACGGCAACCGCCAACTCGGCCGCGACAGCGCGCGTCGCGGGTAGACCACCACGCGATCGATGCCTTCGACCTGGTCGAGGAGGCCGGCGAACCGGTCCTCGACGAGCCAGTCGATGCGCACGCCGGGCACGAGCTCGCGAAGCAATGGGATCGCCGGGAGCGTGATGACGATGTCGCCGAGCGCCGACAGGCGGATGAAGAGGACGCGGTCGTTCACGCGCGCATTGTGACGGCTCCGGCGCGGAAAACGAATCCGTACCATGCCGAGTCATGGCGCTCCGCGCGTTGCCGGACGGGTTCACGGAGATCGCACGCGGCGGCATCACGCTGATCGCGCGCGACGACGTGCGCGAGGCGCTCGTCAACGCCGGCACCCTCGGCGAAACCGAGCCCTCGGCGCTGGGCCGCGTCGCGACCGAGTTGTCCGGGGGGCGCGCGGCGATCCCCGTCGTCCACGTCGAAGGCCTCGCGGTCCCGCTCGCGATCAAGACGCTGCGGCGCGGCGGCGTGCTGGGGCCGCTGCTCGGCACCGTCTCGAGCGCTCACCGCGCGAGGCGCGAGCTACTCCTCAACGCGTCGCTGCGAGCGGCCCGCGTCGCGACCCCGGCCATCGCGGCGGTGCGCGTCCGCCGCTCGGCCGTCCCGACCGTCGCGCGCGTCGAGACGTTCACCGAGCTGATCCCGGATGCCGTCGACCTCGAGCGCTTCCTGCGCGAGCCGCGGCGCGCGCGAGAGAGGCGAACGGTCCTCGAGGCGGCGGGTCGCACGGTCGCTGCCGCGCATGCGGCGGGCGTCGCTCACCCCGACCTGAACGTCCGCAACCTCCTGGTCGACCGCACCGGCGCCGTACACGTCATCGACCTCGGAGCCGGTTCGCCGGCCTCGCCCGCACGCGTGGTCGCCGCGCTTGCGCGTCTCGGACGCAGCGCCGTGAAACGAAAGCTGTTCCCCGGAATCGTCAGCCGCGCCGAACTCGCGCGGTTCGTTCGGGAGGCGGAGGGGGAGCGATGGCGCGACACGTTTCGCGCGTCGGCCGCCGCGCTGCGTCGGACGCTGCCGTTCCACCGGATCGCGTGGCGGCTGTTCGGCTGAGCGCGAACTCAGCGCGGGATGCGGGCGAGGCGTTCGAGTGCGGCGTCGATCGTCGCGTCGCGCTTCGGGAAGCAGAATCGGATCAGCCGCGCACCGTCCTTCGGGTTCGCAAAGAAAGACGAACCCGGCACCGCCGCGACGCCGACCTTCTCCACGAGATGCCGCCCGAACGCGACGTCGTCGTCGAAGCCGAACGCGTCGAATCCGGCCATGATGTAGTACGCGCCGCGCGGGAGGCTCGGCGTGAAGCCGGCGTCGACGAGGCCGCGGAAGAGGCGGTCGCGGCGCGCGCGGTAGGCCGACGCGAGATCGCGGTAGTACGACTCGTCGGAACGGATCGCGACCGCGGCCGCCTCCTGCAGCGGATGCGGCGCGCCGACCGTGAGGAAGTCGTGCACCTTGCGGATCGCGTTCGTGATCGCCGGCGGCGCGACGCACCAGCCGACGCGCCAACCGGTCACGCTGAACGTCTTCGAGGTCCCGGAGATCGTGATCGTGCGTTCGGCCATCCCCGGCAGCGACGCCATCGAGACGTGCTCGGCGCCGTCGTAGAGGATGTGCTCGTAGATCTCGTCGGTGATCACGAGACAGTCGAACTCACGGGCGAGCGCCGCGACGCGCTCGAGCTCGTCGCGCGTGAACACCTTCCCGGTCGGGTTGTTCGGCGTGTTGAGGACGATCGCCTTCGTGCGCGGGTTCATCAGCGCGCGCAACCGGTCGAAGTCGATCGCGAAGTCGGGCGCTTCGAGCCGGTAAAAGACGGGACGTGCGCCGGAGAGGATGCAGTCGGGGCCGTAGTTCTCGTAGAAGGGCTCGAAGACGACGACCTCTTCTCCCGGGTCGACGGTCGCGAGCAGTGCGCTGATCATCGCTTCGGTCGCGCCGCAGCAGACCGTGACCATCGTCTCCGGGTCGACGCTCACCTTGTTGTAGGCGCCCATGCGCGCGGCGATCGCCTCGCGCAGCGACTTCGCACCCCACGTGATCGCGTACTGGTTGAAGTCCTGGTCGATCGCGCGCTTCGCCGCCTCTTTGATCGCGGGCGGCGCGGGGAAGTCGGGGAAACCTTGCGCGAGGTTGACGGCGCCGTGCTTCTGCGCGAGCCGCGTCATCTCGCGAATCACCGACTCGGTGAAGACCGCGGCCTTGCGGGACGTGAACGAGCGCGCCATCTCCGGTCACGCGCCCGCGGCGGACTTCTCTTTCCACCACTCGTGCCACTTCTCCATGTCCTCGCCGAACGACTTGCCGGAGAGCTTCTCGAGCGCGGTGACGAGGTGCTTCCCGATGAACGTCCGGCGCTCGTCGAGGTCGGTCGTCTCGCGGCTTCTGCCCGACGGGCGTTCCTTCACGAAGCGGTCGAGACGATCGATGAGGTACTGGCAGTTGCGCCAGTCTCCGAGCTCGGCGAGGCCGCGCGCGGCGTTCGCCTCGATGAGCAGGTACGGGTCGTCGAGCATCTGCGCCAACCGGCCCGCGGCGTCGTTGTGGCGCGTCGCGATCACCGCGGAGACCGCGTGGTTGCGGACTTTCGGATCGGCGTCGTAGAGCGCGTTCAACAGCGCGCCGATCGCTCGCTCGCCGGTTTCGGGGCCGAGCACCGTCGAGAGCGCGAGCGCGGCGTGCGTGCGCAGCTCCACGCGGTCGGAGGAGAGGAACCGAGCGATGGGTTCGATCGGCGTCGACTTGTCGCCGATCTTCCACAGGCCGATCAGGCAGTTCTGCACCATCGCGGGGTCGTCGGAGTCGAGGCCGCGCGTGAGCGCCGTGACCGCGCGCGGATAGACGGGCGGCCAGCGCTCGCGGAAACGGTCCCGCAGGGTGGGGTCGTCCGGTTCCGAAAGTTTCGAGAACCCGAGCGCCGCCGCGGCGACGAGGCGCTGCTCCGGCTTGCCGGAGTCGAACACGTCGAGGACCGCCTCGAAGTTCTTGTACACGTCACGCTGCAGCACTTCCTCGAGGTTGTTGACGACCTTTCGATCCTCGGACCCGAGCTGCTCGACGTTGGTGCGGCCCCAGATGGCGAGCGTTCGATCGAGCTTCACCATCAGCTGCGCGCGACCTGCGGCGTCGAGCGGCGCGTCCGCGTAGTTCTCGAGACGACGCTGGTACTCAAGTTCCTCGGGCGTGAGCGGTCGCGCGTCGTCGACGGGCGAGTACCCGGCGCAACCGGTGCAACCGGCGGTCACGAGCACGAGGGCCGCGGACAACTTCGCGAGCAGTCGGTTCGCCGTCATCGTTCGGGGTTCCTCGTTCCGGTCTTCGCCGTCTTCGCCGTCTTCGCCGTCAGGGCCGTCTCGGCCGGGGCGCCCCGGGAACGGACGCGCGGGCGGCGGCTTCCGCCGGAATCGTCCCGGCGGGCGGGAGCGCGGGTCCATTCAACCGGCGGCACCCGCGAGGTCAAACAGGCGCTCCCGCCACGGGCTCTGGAAGCGCACCGGCCGGCCGTCCTCGTTCACGCAGGCGAGCGTCGTCGTGCCCGTGCACAGGAGTTCTTCGCCGCCGCCCTCGCTCGCGCGCAGCACGCGGTATTCGAAGCGCACCCGCACCGCCGTCGCCTCGGCGAGCGTGGTCTCGATCTGGAGCAGGTCGTCGTAGCGCGCCGGTCTCCGAAACTGCGCGGACACGTCGACCACGGCGAGGATCATGCCGTGACGCTCCATCTCGGCGTAGTCGACTCCGAGCGCCCGCATCGTCTCGGTGCGTCCGACCTCGAAGTACACGACGTAGTTCGCGTGGTACACGACGCCCATCTGGTCGGTCTCCGCGTAGCGCACGCGGACCTGGGCTCTGTGGACGGCAGCCATTGCGCCGCGCGGTTTACCCGATCCCCCCGCGTGATTTGAGCCCGCGCGACCGAAAAAGCGCTTCTCGCCGAGTGAAACGACCGTTTGCATGGCGCCCTTTTCGCCGCCCGACCTCGCGCTCGATGAACTCCGCTCCTCCTTCGACGTCGACTCCGAAGATCGCCTTCGGCCTCTTGCTCGGCTGGCTCGTGCCCGGCTTGGGCCATGCCGTCTACCGGCGCGTCGACAAGGCGCTCTACTTCGGCCTCCTCGTCCTGCTCGCGTTCGCGCTCGGACTGTGGCTCGGCGAATTCCGCGACGTCAGCATCGAGCGTTTCGCGCTCTACCTCGCGGCGCAGGTCTGGTGCGGCCTCCCGACTGCGCTCGCGCTCGTGCTCACGAAGGGCATCCGCATCGACCACGACATCCCGGGGCTCGACGTCGGGCTGCTCTACACGTCGGTCGCCGGGCTCTTGAACGTGGTGGTGATGGTCGACCTGTACGAGATCCACCTGAAGCTCCGCTCCGGTCCGGCGTCCGCCGTCGCCGCGCCCGCGACGATCGGAGCTCCGCGGTCGTGATCCAACACGTCCTCCTCTTCCTCCTTATCACGCTGATCTCCTCGCTCGTCTACCACGCGCTGCGCGTGGACTGCGTGAAGTCGGCCGCGATCACGGGCCTGCGCCGCTTCGTCTCGTTCGTGCTGGTCGGCGGCGTGAGCGGCGTGCTGCTCTGGCTGTTCACGCGCTGGGTCTGAGCGCGCACGCCGCGCGCGCTCGTCGGCGCGATCGCTAGCGCGATCGGTGGAAGCGCCGGCCCGGCGCGCAGCGCAAGAATCCGCCCAGCTCGAGCGCGATCAACCGTTCCACGACGAGAGGAAGCGGGCGACCGGTCGCGAACGCGACCTCCTCTGCCGTCGACGGCGCGAACTCGACCGCGCGGAGGATGCGGCGGTCCTCGTCGTCGAGCCCGAGTGCGGCTTCCGCCGCCGCGTCGGCGAATCCTCGACGCGGCGCGCCCGGCTCGCCGACGCCGATCACCGGATCGAGCGCGTCGCGCGGCTCGAGGATCGTGTGCGCGCCGTCGCGGATCAGCCGATTGGCGCCGGCCGACAGCGGATCGAGCGGCGATCCCGGGATCGCTCCCACCTCGACGCCGCACGCGGCTGCCGCTGCCGCGGTCGAGAGCGACCCGGAGCGCTCGCCGGCCGCGACCACGACCACGAAGCGCGCGAGCGCCGCGACGATCCGGTTGCGCATCGGAAAGTGCCAGTGCATCGGCGGTGAGCCGAGCGGGAACGGCGACAGCAGGACGCCACGCTCGCGCACCTCGTCGTGCTCGCGCTTCGTGGCCGGCGGGTAGACCTGATCGACGCCGGCACCGAGCACTCCGATGGCGAGTCCGCCGCCGGCAAGTGCGCCCCGGTGCGCGGCCGCGTCGACGCCGGCCGCGAGCCCGCTCACGACGGGGACGCGCGCGCCCGCGGCCTCGCGTCCGAGGCGCTCGGCGATCCCGAGGCGCTCGCGGCTTGCGGCGCGACTGCCGACGATCGCGATGCGGGGCCGTTCGCCGAGCCGGCCGATGCCGCCGCCGCGCACGTACAGCGGCGCGGGCGCGTACG
>CAZOLL010000263.1:0-6251 GCA_964580365.1 uncultured Phycisphaeraceae bacterium | reverse complement strand
CTCGCTCCGAGAATATTCGCGCGTCGGGGCCGGCCCACCCGTTTCCCGTTCCCGAGGAGGCGTGGTGCTTCGACCCGTGACGGACGCGCCGACTTCAACGAGCCTCGCGCCGCGCGCGTAGTGCGCCGGGATCCCCCCGCTTGAGATTCGGACCGCAACTCGCCTTCGCCGCCCTCGTCGCGATCACCGTGACCGTCACGGTGATGTCGTTGGGGGGGGGGCGAAGCGACGAGGCGCGGATTCGGCACGGCTCGCCTCTCGCCGAGTCGACGTCGAAGCCGGACGCACCCTCCCCGCTCCCGACGCCGTCCGCGCAGTCGCCGTCGCGCACCGACGAAAGGGCGGGCGCGTCGGACTCGCGCGGAGCCCGCATCACGATCGACGCGCGCGCCGACGGCACGGGAGAACCGATCGAAGGCGCCGTCGCGTGGGTCACGCGACCCGAAGTCGACGTGTCGGAGCGGTTCCTCGACGCGGAGTGGATCCGCGCCAACGGAACGCAGATCGAGCGCGACACGAGCGGACAGCTCTCGTTCGCCGCGCCGACCGAGGACGGCCTGTTGCTTGTCTGCGATCACGAGACTGTGCCTGCGCGCCTCGCGATCGTCCGGATCGGTCCTGATCGGGTCTCGACGCGCGCGCCGCTCCGCGTCGATCTCGCAAGCGAGCGCGCCGCGCGCGTCCGCGTCCGCGATCCTGCGGGGCGTCCAGCGCCGGGCGTGGCACTCGTGCTGACGGGCGTTCGCGGGGAGACGCTGTGGAGAGGCGTCTCGCCGATGCCGGGCGCCGAGGTGGCGGTCCCGCACCTGCAGTGCATCCCGCGAACTTCGATGCGCCTCGACGCTTGCGAGTTGAGCGCGGTGCTGCCGCTGTTCGGTTCTTCGGCTCTCGTTCCGCGGGTCGCGGTACCCGCACTCACGCCCGATGAGCCGGCGATGCTCGTGCTCCCGCCGAACGGCAGCGTGCAGCTCGTCGCGCGCATCGCGGACGGCGCTCGCTTCGAGCACGCGGTGCGGTATTGGATCGGCGTCGAGGGGAAGCAGCGGACCGAACTCGTCGCGGAGGACGGGACGCTGAACGTCCCGTTCGTTCCGACCGGCGCGCGGCTCGAGATCACGGCGCTGCCCGCGGACGGATCCGCGAAGAGCGTCACGCGGCTCGAACCGGGGCCGGCGCGCGATGGCGAGACGGCGGTGATCGACGTGGCCCTCTCCGCCGATCCGTCGCAAGCGAGCAGCTCGCGGGCGTGCGAGTTCGTCGTGCAGGTCCTCACCGCCGATGGATCGAAGTTCGTCCCCGAACGCATCGATGCGCGCATCGATCGAAAGGGACTGGCGCTCATCGCGCAGGCTCGCGTCGAACGCGACGGCACCCTGATCGTCACGCTGTCGGAGTTCGTCGACCCACGCGAGCAGGCGCGGCTGCTCCTTCGTTTTCCGAACGCGAACGGCCTCGACTCGGGATCCGCGAACGTCACGGGCCTCGTCGTTCCCGGACGACACGCGCTGGATCCAATTCGACTCGATCCCGTCTGCGACTGGGTGGCGGGTCGAGTCCTCGACGAGGCCGGCCGTAGCCTGCCCGAATGCACGGTCACGGCACGGTCGTCGAACGTCTTCGTGCGCGGTCTCGCGTCGCCCCGCGACCAGCCGAAGACCACGACCGACCCGAGCGGGGAATTTCGGATCCGCGCACCGGTGCCCGGCTTCGAGCTCACGCGGTTGTCGTTCACTCCGTCCGATGCGCGGCTCGTGTGCGACGGAACGGACGTGAAGGTCGGCGCGACCGACGTCATCGCGATCGCGCGGCCTCGCGTGCGCGTGCGCGGACGCGTGCTCGTCGACGAGGAAGTCCCCATCCACCTGCTAGAGGTCCGCGCGGAATCCGGCGCTCGCATCGATCGCGCGATGATGGACCCGGACGGCAAGTTCATGTTCGAGCCGGCAGTCGCCGGCAACGCGCACCTCTACATCCAATCGAGCCTGGAGCGCGCACCCATCGTCACGCTCTCCGACGCCGAGTTCGCGCCGGGCGTGACCCTCGAGCCGTTCGACCTTCGCGGCCGGTTGCACGCGGTGCGCCTCCACGTGATCGACATCGCCGGCGCGCCGTGCTTCGCGGCGCGCCTGTGGCCGGCGGAGAACGTCCAGTGCCAGGTCGCGATCTCGAAGGACGGGATCGCGCTCCTCGTCGCCAGCGACCGCCCCCTCGAGATGCGCGCCGCGCTGACCGACCCGTCCGTGACCACCGTGAACCAGTTCGGGATCGTGACCATCCAGCCCGACCAGCGCGAGGCGTGGTTGCGGCTGAAGAAATGATCGTCGGCGAACCGGGGATGACGTTCAGCGTTGCGCCGGGACATCTGATGAAAGAGAGGCGCTGCGGGATGAGCAGGATCACGGGACTTCTCATCCGATTCGCGCTCGCCTCCGGAATGTTCGTGTTCGTGTTCGCGCCTCGCGACGCGGCGCCTCAAGTTCCTGCGGCGCCGATCGCTCTCGTCGTGCGGACGGACGACACGCACGAGCCGGTGCCCGGCGCCGTCGCGTGGATCTCGCGTCCGTGCGCGGATCCGATGTCCCGCGTCCTCGACCCCGAGTGGGTCCGCGCGAACGGCGCGCGATTCACTGCGAATGCGAGCGGCGGAATCTCGATCGACGAGCCCGAAGAGCGTTGTCTCCTGCTCGTCACCGACCGCGAGGAGAAACCCGAACGGCTCGCAATCCGCGTCCTCGATCCTGCGGACGAGGAGATCGAATCGCCGTTCGTGATCGAGCTGCCGCTCGACCATTCGTGCCGGGTGCGCGTGCGGGACGCGGACGGGAATCCGGCGCCGAACGTGCCGCTCGTCCTCGACGGGCCGCGCGGCGTCCTGCTGCGGGCGAGATCGTCCGCACTGGATGGGCTCGTCGATGTCCCGCACGCGCAGTGCATCCCAGAACCACGATCGGTGCACGAGATCGGCTTCGCACTTCGGACCGCGATCCCGCTGCTCGATCGGCAGTCGATCCGGACGAACGTCTACGTCGGCGAACTCCAGCGCCAGGACACGGCCACGATCGACCTCCCGCCCAGCGGTCGCGTGTGCGTCGTGGCACGCGAACACGACGGCACTCCGTGCGCTCGGCCGATCGTCGCTTGGATCGACTCGGGACTTTCGCCCGACGCCGAGAGCGAACTCGGCGAGCGCGGCGCCGTGGAGTTCCCGTTCGTGCGCACCGGAACGAAGCTGGAGCTGATCGCGATGCCCGCGGACGGCTCCGCGCCATTCGTGACCGTGACCGCCGCGGGCCCGGCGCGCGCAGGAGACTCGATCACGGTCGAGGTCACGCTCGCCGAGGACACCGCGCCGCGAAAAGCGGGCGCGTCCATTTGCGAGTTCGTCGCTCCGATGTTTGTGGTCGGGAATGGGCGCTTCGACCCGATGCGGATCGAGGCGCACGTCACGGGACATGGACGCCGGTTCGACGGGACGGCGCGCATCGACGGCGATCGCGCCGTGTTCACGTTCGAGCAGTTCCGCGACCCGCGCGCGATCGCAGGCCTCTCCATCGAGGTGTGGGATGCGCACGGGTACCGCGACGCGTTCATCCACGTTCAGGGGAACGTCGTCCCGGGCCGGCACGTGCTCGACCCCATCGAATGGCGCGAGACCGAAGAATGGGTGTCCGGTCGCGTGATCGACGAGGCCGGCCGTGGCGTCGCGGGCTGTCGCGTGACCGCGCGCGCATGGGACGCGTGGATCCGGGGCGAGCGGCCGCGAATCGAAGCGCCGAGCACGAGATCGGACGCAACCGGAGCGTTCCGCATCCGCGCAACACCGCCGATGTGCAACGGACTCCGACTCTCGTTCCGACCGCCGCGTGATCTCGCGGTTCGAGATGCGTTCTGCGCGATCGGCGCCGTCGGTCAGGTCGTGATCGCTCGACCGCGCGCCGAGATCCTCGGACGCCTGCTGCTCCCGGAGGACGTCGAAGGCGAGGGTCTCGAGATCCGCTACGAGTGCCTCTCGCGGTCCTATCGCGTCCATCCGGCGTCGAGCGGCGAGTTCACCCTTGCGCCGGAGCTGCCCGGCCGCGGCCGCCTCGCGGTCTACTTGCCGCTCGAACACGAACCGATCGTCGCGATCCCCGAGGTCGCGCTCGAAGCGGGCGCAACGATCCCGCCGATCGACCTTCGAGAACTCGTCCGCGCCGTCGCCGTTCACGTCGTCGATGACACCGGCGCGCCGCACACGCGCGCCGAGTTGTGGATCGCCGGCGCCCCCGACCGGACCCTTCGCGCGTCGCACGACGGAGTTGCTCGCTTCGCGACTTCGCTGCGCCCGGTCGAGGTGAGGGCCAAGACGCTGGTCGGAAACGTCACGTTGTTCGGCGCGGTGACGCTCACCGCCGGGCAGCGTGAAGCCTGGCTGCGCATCGCCCGCTGACTGCACTCTGCTCGCTCGGGCAAAGTGCTTGACCGTTCGCGCGCGCGGGGAATACTCTTCCGCACCATGTTTCCCGCGTTGTCCCTCCAGCGTCGCGCGACACAGGACCTGCACTTCATCCGGCGCACGATGGAGCGCGCCACGGCGTTCACGGCGGTGCCCGGTTGGGGCCTCGTCGCGATGGGCGCGACCGCGCTGGTCGCCGCCGGCGTCGCGTCGTTCGCGACGGACCCGCTGCGCTGGCTCGTGACGTGGACGATCGCCGCGGTCGTCGGCTCGATGACCGGCGTCGTGACCATGGTGAAGAAGGCGCGCGGCGCCGGCCTCACGATCCTGTCGGGCCCCGGCCGTCGCTTCCTCGTCGCGCTCCTGCCGCCGCTCGCCGCGGGCGCGCTGCTGACTCTGGTCGTTGCGCGCCTCGGCCGCTTCGACCTGCTGCCCGGTCTCTGGCTCCTCCTCTATGGAGTGAGCGTCCTCACCGGCGGCGCGTTCGCGATCCGCCCGGTCGTGCTGATGGGCGGCGTGTTCTTCCTGTTCGGTGCGGCGACCTTTTTCCTGCCCGAGCGCTTCGGCGACCCGATGATGGCGGCGGGCTTCGGAGGTCTGCACCTCGTGTTCGGTCTCATCATCGCGCGACGCTACGGAGGCTGATCATGACGAAGCCGCAACCCCACCTGCGCGACACGCGCGCTCCGCTCCTGAAGAAACTCCCCGGCCCCGCCGCCGACAGCGACGAAGCGCGCCTCATCCACGAGCGCATGCGACTCGCCATCGTGAGCGCACTCGCGGTGAACCCGTCGCTCACGTTCACGGAGCTGAAGACTCTTCTCGAGACGACCGACGGCAACCTGTCGGTCCACGCCCGCAAGCTCGAAGAAGGCGGACTCGTGCAGTGCACGAAGTCGTTCGCGGGGCGGATGCCCCGCACCGAATTCCGGATCACGCCGAAGGGGCGGAAGGCTCTCGAGAGGTATCTCGAGCACATGGAGTCGCTCATCCGAGCGGTCCGGAAGCCGGGGTGAACTGCGGCTCGCGCCGCGGCGGCGACTGCGGCGCGCTCTGGTGCAGCGGGCGCTGCGGGGCGTGGCGCACGCCACCGGTGCAGGGGGGCTGCGCGCCCCCCTGACCCCGCGCCAAAGGGGCCCAGAGGGGAAGAGCATTCAAACGGCTGGTGCGATTCGCGCTCGAACGACGGCGCGCGGTGCACGATCGCCGAGCGCTCGAACTGCGGGACTCGTGCCGTTCGCCTGCTTGGTTCCTTCCCCGGTGGGCCCCTTTGGAATCCCCGCCTCCCCATCCTTGGGGCACTTCCGCTCGGGTGACGCGCGTGAGGTCACGTGTTCATCGCGACTGCACAGCGAGAACCTGCCGAGTTCGGCGTCAAGTATTGGAGTCACTTCAACTTGATCAGTGGGAGCGGGGAGCGGTTGTTGAGTGACTGCACTCCGTGACTCGACACTTGGCCACTTCATGCACGGCTGCGCCCCGCGTGAAGTTCGTGACAACCACGAGGTGCAACCGTTCTCCGCTCCGACCGTGTGAGCCGTAGTGACTTCAATACTTGACGCCGAGTTCGGCATCCCCGCGCTGTGCAGTCGGGACAAGCCCCCGTCCTCAACGGCGTAACCCGTCTCGGTAGTGCCCCAAGGATGGGGAGGCGGGGTTTCCAAAGGGGCCCACCGGGGAAGGAACCAAGCGGGCGGACGGCACGAGCAGCGCAACTCGAGCGCGCACCCGTCGGACGACGTGCCGTGAAGTTCACGCGGAAGTCGGACGAGCCGTTCGAACGCTCTTCCCCTCTGGGCCCCTTTGGCGCGGGGCC
>CAZOLL010000262.1:0-6254 GCA_964580365.1 uncultured Phycisphaeraceae bacterium | reverse complement strand
GAACGACTTCCCCGCGATGAACGAGGTGTACGGCGAGTTCTTCAGTGCCGAGCCGCCGTCGCGCTCGACCGTCGAGGTCCGCCGCCTTCCGCGCGACGCTCGCGTCGAGATCGACGTGATCGCGGTGCGCGATTGAACGCCGTGCGCACCCCAATCGTTGTGCTCGCCGTGCTCGCGCTGGCCGAACTCCTCGAGGGCAACGCCGCCGCCTCCGACGCGCCGCCGTTTCAGTTGCCGCGCGTCGTCGAAGGCACGCTCGACAACGGCATGAAGGTCCTGGTTTGCCCGCGCCCCGGCACCGGCCTCGTCGACGTGCGCGTCGCGCTGCGCGTCGGCGCGTGGCTCGAGGGCGAGTTCGAAGGCAGCGGGATCTCGCACTACTACGAACACGTCGTCGCCGGCGGCACCACGTCGACGCGCACGGCGGACGACGCGAAGAAGCTCCTGCGCACGATCGGCGGCCAGATGCAGGCGCGCACCGACGCCGACCGCACCTGGTTCGGGATCACCACGACGCCCGACGGCATGGCGACCGCCGTCGACCTGCTCTCCGACTGGATGCAGCACGCGAGCCTGAAGGACGAGGACGTCACGCGCGAGAAGGGCGTGATCCTGAACGAGCTGGCCCAATACGCCGACCAGGCGCCGCGCCGCGCGTGGGAGCTCGTGCACTCGATCGCGTTCACGCGCCACCCGGCGCGGCTGCCGACGCAAGGGGCGCGCGCGGCGTTCGAAGCGCTCACGCGCACCGACCTCGTGAAGTTCTACGACTCGCACTACGTGCCTGGGAACGCGGTGGTCGCGGTGGTCGGCGACGTCGATGCGGGCCGCGCGTTCAACGCGGTGCGCGAAGCGTTCTCGAACTGGAAGCGCGCGCACGTTCCGGACCCTCCGGAGCCCGAGACGCTGCTCGAGCCGCCGATCGGCGGTCGGCGCTTCGCGGCGACGCGCCTTGCCGCGCCGCGCACGGCGGTCGCGCTCGCGTGGCCGACGGTGCAGCTGCGGCACCCCGACAAGCCCGCGCTCGACGTCTTGCGCACGCTGCTCGGCAACGGCCACGGTGCGCGCCTCGTGAAGCGACTGTCGGAGGCGCAGGGCGCCACGGCGACCGCCACGGTCTGGTCGCGCACGCCGGCGCTCGGCGGCGGACTCTTCCTCGTCCTCGGCGACGTTCCGGCCGACGCGGAGGGCCGCGCGGTTGAGTTCGAGAAGCTCGTGCTCGCCGAGATCGAGCGTGTCGCGAAGGACGGCGTCACCGACGAAGAGGTCGACCGCGCCGCGCGCCGCATCCGCTCCGATTCGCTCGTGATGCTCGACTCGGTCTCCGAGTTGGCGCAGACCTTGTCGCGCGACCACCTGCAGAGCGGCGATTGCCGCTTCGAGGAGCGCTACCAAGCCGGCGTCGCGCGCGTCACCGCGGCAGACGTCAAGCGCGTCGCGGCGCGCTACCTCACGCCGGACAACCTCGCCGTCGCGGTCGTCGGTCCGAACGTGAAGGACGCCGCGCCCGCCGCGCCGACCCAAGCGGCCAGGGCCGAGGCGGACGTCGCGACGCTCAGCAACGGAGTGCGCGTGATCGTGGAGCCGCGCCCCGACGACGCGTCGTCCGGCGTCGTCGTCGCGGCGGCGATCGGCGGCGGCCCGCTGCGCGAGACGCTCGAGAACAGCGGCGTGTCGTCGGTGCTCGCCGAGCTGCTGGCGCGCGGCGGCCGCCCGAACGTCGAAGCGGCGCTCGCGGAGGTGGAGAAGAGCGGCGGCGCCGTGGCGACCAACGTCTCGCCGTTCGCGATGACGATCACCGTGCGCGTGCTGCCGGGAGACGCGCCGCTCGCGCTGCGCTACCTCGGCCTCGCGCTGTCGTCGCAGGACTTCGACGCCGCCACGGTGAAGGCAGAGATCGCCCGCGCGAAGGGCCGCGCCGATGCGCGCTCCGCGGCGTTCGTCGAGAACGCGATCGATCGCTTGTTCGCGACGGTGTACGGCGGCACCCCGTTCGCCCTGCCGCCCTACGGCGGCAGCGACTCGCTCGCGGTCCTGCCGCCCGAGGCCGTCGCGAAGTTCGCACGCGCGGCGCTGGTCGGCGGCAACGTGGCGGTCGTCGTCTCCGGCGCGGAGTCCGATGGGACGGCGGCGGCGGCCGTGGCGAAGGACGCGCTCGGCGCGATCGCCGCGGGGCCGGCGCTCGCGATGCCGGAGCCCGCGCGGCCGCTGCTCGCGGGGCCCGAGGGCGTCGCGCGCCGCACGACCGTCGACGTCGAGCGCGCGCAGGCAACGGTCCTGCTCGCATGGCCGGGCGCCGCGATCGACGCCGAGGAGCCGCGCATCGCGCTCGACCTCGTCGATGCGTACTGGTCCGGCCGCACGATCGCGAGCGGCCCGCTGTTCGACGCGCTGCGCGGCGGCACCGCCGACCTCGTCTACTACGTGCAGGGAGAGCACCGCGCTCTGCCCGGCGGCGGCCTGTTCTTCACGATCGCCCAATGCGCGCCCGACAGGGCCGTCGAGGTCGAGAAGGCGATGCGGGACGCCGCCGCGGCGCTCGCGAAGAACGGTCTCACGGCGGACGACTTGAAGGTCGCCGCGAACGTCCTCCTCGCCGATCGCACCGCCGCGCAGCAGACGCTCGAGGCCCGCGCCCGCACGCGCGCCGCGGCTCTCTTGATCGGACGCCCGCTCGACGCGGAGGCTCGATACCGCGAGCGCTCGCGCGCGATCGGTCTCGACGCCGTGAACGCCGCCGCCAAGTCGCTCGGGTCCGAGCCTTTCGTGCTCGTGCTCTGGCCGAAAGGAGTCGCGCGGCAATGAAGCGCATCGCGCTGTTCACCGGGATCGTCGCGCTCGCCGCCGCCGGCATCTGGTTCGCGGCGCACGCGACGTCGGCGCCGCGGCCGCAGGACGCCGCCGCGGTCGCGCGCGCGGAGCCGGCGCGTGCGTCGGAGGCCGGCGCCGCGACGGGCGACGCCTCGATCGCCGAGTTGGAGAAGCGCTTCGGCAAGAACCTGCTCGCGCCCGACCCGGATCGCGTTCTGCCGCCCAAGGACGCGCCCGACCAGGGCATCCTGCGCCGGTGGTGGGGCGACCGCTCGAACGGCTTCAACGTCTACCTCACCAACGACGCCAACCTCGTCGACGCGCTCCTCGTGTACGTGATGCACGACTTCGCCCCGCGCTGGAAGAACGACCCGAACCGCTTCGCACCTGGCGTCGCCGACTACGCGTCGGTCAGCGACGACTCGAAGACGGTCACGCTGCACATCCGGCCCGGCATCCGCTGGCAGTTCCCTGTCGTCGACAAGGACGACCCGAAGCACCGCTGGCTCGTCGATCGGTTCGCGAAGGAGCCGCCGGAGCTGACGGCCGAGGACATCCGCTTCACGCTCGCGACCATCCAGGACCCCGAAGTCGACCCGTCCGGCTACGCCGCGATCTACAAGGGCGCGAAGATCGAGGTGATCGACCCGCACACCTACCAGGTCGTGTTCGATCGGCCGAAGGTGACCGCGATGTCGACCGCGGTGGGCTTCGACCAGGTGCTCGCGAAGTTCCTCTACTCGCGCACCGAGGATGGCCGCGAGCTCTCCGGCGCCGAGCTGTCCCACGCGCTCGCGAAGCCGTGGTACACATACCTCTGCGGCTACGGCCCGTACGAGTTCGTGCGCTACGACCCGAACAAGGAGATCGTGGTGCGGCGGAAGGACGACTTCCCGTTCTGCCATCCGCCGATCAAGGAGCTGCACTGGCAGATCATCCCGGACCAGGAGCAGCCGATCCTGCGTCTGCTCGGCGGCGAGATCGATCACACCGTGTTCGGTCCCACGCAGCTCAAGCGCTACTGGATCGACGCGGCCGACGGCTCCGAGTTCAAGGGCGGCGGGAAGTACTCGACCGATCGCTACGAGAAGATGGAGTACAGCTTCATCGGCTGGAACCACCGCCGCGCGCCGTTCGACGACGCGCGCGTGCGTCGCGCGCTCAGCCTCGCGTTCAACCGCGCGCGCTTCCTCGACAAGTGCTTCGGCGGCTTCGGCGCGCTGGTCGACAGCCACGTCTGGTACAAGAACCCGCAGCACAACCCAGAGCTCGCGGCGATGCCGTTCGACCTCGAGTTCGCCGCGCACCTCCTCGACGAGGCCGGCTTCGAGGATTCGAACGGGGACGGCGTGCGAGAGCGCGTCGAGAAGGACAAGGACGGCAAGGAGACGCGGAAGGATTTCGCGTTCACCATCAAAGGCGTGGCCGACAGCCCCGAGTGGGCCGACACGCTCGCGCTGTACCGCGACGACCTGAAGCGCATCGGCGTCGACATGAAGATCGTGAGCCTGCCGTGGGGCACGTTGCGCCCGCAGGTGTACGGCGAGCACGACTTCGACGCGTTCGTCGGCAACACCGCGATCGCGTGGGATCCCGACTTCCTCCCGACCTACCACTCCGGCGAGGCGAAGGACGGTCTGAACGTCACCGGCTACTCGAACCCCGAGATCGACGAGCTGGTCGAGAAGCACCGCGAGTGCATCGACCCGGAGAAGCGCAAAGAGCTCGCTTGGAAGATCCAGGAGATCGTCTGGCGCGACCAGCCGGTCACCTTCTTCATCCGGCGCGACCGCCTTGCGGTGTTCACCGACCGGCTGAAGAACGTGGGCCACGCGATGGCGCGCCCGCAGCTCGTGTCGTTCGACTGGTGGCTCGAGCCGCGCTGAGCGCGGGGCCGGATGCCCAGATGCGCGGTTTCCTGCTGCGGCGGATCGCGACCTTCGTCCCGACGTTGCTCCTGGTCCTGCTCGCCACGTTCGCCGTGACGAGCCTCGTGCCCTCGACGCCGATCGAGCCCGACCCGGCGGAGCCCGGCACGCGCTACCGCGAGTCGATCGAGCGGTTCCGCGAGCAGTTCGGGCTCGACCGGCCCCTGTTCCTGAACTTCCGCTGGCGGACGACGAGCGCGGAAGTGCGCGCGCTGCTCGATCGCGGAGTCGGCGGCGGCGTTGACGCGGCGAACGCGTGCGACCGCGTCGCGGAGCTCGGGCGGTTCGGCGTCGCGCCGCTCGTCGAGATCGCGGGCGATCCCGCGACTCCGGAGCCGATCGCCGACCTCGCGTTACGCGTCCTCCCGAGCGCGGCGCGCCTCCCGCGCGCGGAGCGTGCGCGGCTCGCGTTCGTGGGGGAGCTGACTCCCGCGGAACGCGCCGCGCGCGTCGCGGAGTGGCGCGCGCGCGGGCCGTTCGAGGAGACGGGCGTTCTCGCCCGCGCCGCGGCGACGCTGACGGACACGCGCCTCGCCGCGTACCTCGGCCGCCTCGCGCGGCTCGACTTCGGCGACTCGATGGTGGATCACCGGCCGGTCCTGCCGGAGCTGTGGTCGCGCGTGAAGTCGTCGCTCGCGCTCTCGTTGGTCTCGATCGTGCTCGCGTACCTCGTCGCGGTGCCGCTTGGCGTGTTCTCCGCCGCGCGGCGCGGGACGCGCGGCGAGCGCGCGACGACGTTCTTCGTGTTCGCGCTGTACTCGCTGCCGGTCTACTTCGCGGCGACGCTGCTCCTGCGCTTCTTCACCGTCGGCGCGCCGTTCCGGTGGTTCCCGACGGGCGGGCTGTCGTCGAGCGGCGCGGAGGGCTGGCCGTTCTGGCACCGCGCCGCCGACGTCGTGTGGCATCTCGCGCTGCCGGTGTTCTGCCTGACCTACGGCGCGGTCACGCTTCTCTCGCGCTACGTGCGCGGGTCGATGCTCGAGGCGCTCGACTCGGACTTCGTGCGCACGGCGCGCGCAAAGGGCGCGTCGCGGTCGCGCGTGCTCTACCGCCACGCGCTGCGCAACGCGCTGTTGCCGATGCTGACCCTGCTCGGCAGCGTCCTGCCCGCGGTGTTCTCGGGCGCGGTGATCGTCGAGATCGTCTTCGACATCCCCGGCACCGGCACCTACATCTGGCGCTCGATCGTCGAGCAGGACCTGAACGCGATCCTCGCCACGACTCTGATCGGAGCGCTGCTCACGCTCGTCGGGTTCCTCGTTTCGGACGTCGCGTACGCGATCGCCGATCCGCGCATCCGCGTCGCCGGCGACGCCGCGCCCATGGGAGGCGCGCCGTGACGGATTCCACGCCGGCTCCTCCCGCGTCGCTCGAGTTCCGCGCCGCGCGCGCGGCGTTCGTCGCGTTGGTCGCGCTGGCGATCGCCGCGCCGGTGATCGCGCTCGACCGGCCGTTCTTCGCCGTGGTGCCGGAGTCCGCGGCCCCGGGCGTCGGCGCGCTGCCGGGCGGCCGCGC
>CAZOLL010000261.1:4049-6258 GCA_964580365.1 uncultured Phycisphaeraceae bacterium | reverse complement strand
ACCGTCGCCTGCGCTTTCAGCGCCTCGACGCCGAAGCGCTCGGGCATCTCCGCGAACAAGACACCCGCGACGTACTGCTCGAGGTCGATCAAATTCGACGCCGTGACGTGCCCCTTGCCGTCGTTCCTCAGGATCAGGCCGCCGCGAAACGACCGGCCACCGATCGAGAGCGTCCCCGACTTCTCCGGGACGACGGTGAGCACCTTCTCCGCGAACGTCACGGCGCCGATCGCGATGCCGCCGGCGGCTGACACGCGCGCGGTCGCGAACTCGACGCGGTTGCCGCGCGCGCGCACGACTTCGTCGCGAACCACGAGGTCCTCGAGCTCGCCGGCGAGCACGCGGTATGGTCCCTTCACCGCGAACGAAACCGTGCCGGAGACGTCGGCGCCGCCGAGATGGACCCGAACGCACGGGGGCGCGGGGAAGTCGATCGCCACCACGCGCTCCGACTCCGGGATCGGGCGTTGCTCGACCGGGGCGATCGGCTCTCCGGGTGAGTCCGACTCGGGCGCCTCCGACGGCGGCGATCCGGGTGAGCGCTCGGGCTGCGTCGTCGACGCCGGCGGCGCCGACGCGAGCGTGGCGTCGACCGATGCGTCGGTCGCCGGTCGCGGTCGCGGCGGCGTGGGCTCGATCGCTCCGGACGGCGGCTCACGGACCGCGGCGTCCACGCAGCAGAACAGAACGGTCATGCTGGCGCAGAGGATCGGGACCGCGGCGCGCGTGACGTGCGCCGGGCCGACGCGCGGCGGGCGGTGGGGGAAGAACGGGGTCACGTCAGTCGAACAGTCCGTCCTGGGCCGCAGGGCCCGCGCGGGCCGCGGGTCGTTTCGGGGGCGGCGCCGGCGCGAGATGATCGCGACCGCACTCGGTGAGCACGCGTCCACGCGGCGTTCGCGTCAGGAATCCGAGGGACAGCAGGTAGGGCTCGTACACCGTCTCGATCGTGTCCACCTCTTCGCCGACGGCCGCGGCGATCGTCTTCAGGCCGACCGGGCCGCCGCCCGCACGCGACAGGCATTCGAGGATCCGCCGATCGGTCGCGTCGAGGCCCGCGGCGTCGATCGCGAGGTTCATGAACGTCTCGCTCGCGATGGCGGCGGTGAGAACAGCCGCATCGCGCACCAACGCGAGGTCGCGCGCGCGGCGCAGGAGGCGGTTCGCGATTCGTGGCGTGCCGCGGGCCCGCGCCGCGATCGAGCACAGCGCGTCCTCGTCGGCGCGCACGCCCAAGACGCCGGCCGAACGCGCGAGGATGCGCACGAGTTCGGTGGCCGGGTAAGGCTCGAGCTTCTCGAACAGTCCGAAACGCGATCGGAACGGTGCGGTGAGCAGGCCCTCGCGGGTCGTCGCGCCGATCAGAGTGAACGGCTCGATCGAGAGGCGAACGCTCCGCGCCGCAGGGCCCTGGTCGATCACGAGGTCGATCGCGAGGTCTTCCATCGCGGAGTACAGGTACTCCTCGAGGACGCGCGGCATCCGATGGATCTCGTCGATGAACAGGATGTCGCCGCGCTTCAGCGACGTCAGCAGTCCGACCAGATCGCCGGTGCGCTCGAGCGCGGGGCCGGACGACTGGCGCATTTCGACCGCCAGTTCCGCGGCCACGATGTGCGAGAGAGTCGTCTTGCCGAGGCCCGGCAGCCCGGAGAGCAGCAGGTGGTCGAGCGGCTCGCCGCGACGGCGGGCGGCCTCGATGGCGACGGCGAGATTCTGGCGCGTGCGATCCTGTCCGACGAACTCGTCGAAGCGCCGCGGACGCAATTGCCGGTCGGCCTCGGCGCGCTGGTTCAGCTCGTCGAAGCTCACGCCGTGCCCGGAATCGGGTCCGATCGCCGCCATATGCCTCCCGAATCGGAGTGTATCGGCGGGTCCCTTCATTTCGAGTGCGACGCAGACGACTTCGACGGCGTCCCCTCTACATTGCGGTTCCCCGTGCAGAACCCCTCCGTCACGAAACCGGGACCCACGCCCGGCGCGCCCGAGCCGGAGCGCGTGCGTGCGATGTTCGACCGGGTCGCACCGCGATACGACTTCCTGAACCATCTCCTCTCGTTCCAGATGGACCGGGCGTGGCGGCGGCGCGCGGCGCGGGAGGCGATTGCGGGGCTCGACCGCCCGCGGGTGCTCGACCTGTGCGCCGGGACCGGCGATCTCGCGGCGGCCCTCGACCGACTCCGCACACCGAGGCGGGTTTTCGCCGGCG
>CAZOLL010000261.1:0-4039 GCA_964580365.1 uncultured Phycisphaeraceae bacterium | reverse complement strand
GTGACCGTCACGGCGACTTCAGCATGGAGATGCTCGTCCGGTTGCGGCCGAAGCTGCCCCAAGTTCCGCTCGCGGCGCTCGACGCGCTCGCGCTTCCGTTCCGAGACGGCGCATTCGACGCCGTGACCGTGGGATTCGGCGTCCGAAACTGGGTCGACCGAGCGCGCGGCTTCGCCGAAGTGCGTCGCGTGCTGCGCTCCGGCGGACGCTTCGCGATCCTCGAGTTCTGCCCGGCGCCGGAGACGATGTTCGGACGCGCCTACCGCGTGTATTCGCGCCGCGTGCTGCCGCGCATCGCGTCGTTGTTCAGCGGCGATCGCTCTGCGTACCGCTACCTCCCCGAGAGCGTGGATCTGTTTCCCGCGCCGGACGCGCTCGCGGCCGAGCTCGCGGCCGCCGGATTCGTTCGCGCGCGCATCGTCCAGATGGCGTTCGGCACCGTCGCGCTGCACGTCGCGGAGCGCGGCGGATGAAGCAGCGCGCGTTCGATCTCGCGGACTACCTGCGCGAGACGCGACGCGTCTCGGTCTCTCTCACGCTGATCTTTCCGCTCTTCCTCGCGCACGAGCTGCTCGTGAGGTTTCTCGACGGCACCGAGCGCCATGTTGTGGGGGAGTCGCTGGCGCGCTTCTGTCCGCCGGGCGGCGCCGCGGAGATCGCGCTCGAGGCGTTCGCGGCCGTGGTCATCGCGCTCGCGATCGCCGACGTGTGGCGGATGCGCGTTCCGGTGCATCGATTGCTCGCGCCGTTCATCGTCGAGTCGGTCCTGCTCGCTCTCCTTCTCGGACCGCTCCTCGAGCTGACGTCCGTCCCTGTCGCGCTCGCCGCCGACCACGCCCCGCGCTCGCTGCGCGCCGACCTCGTCCTCTCGCTCGGCGCCGGGATCTACGAAGAGCTGGTGTTCCGACTCTTGTTGCTCGGCGGGCTCTACGTGATCGGAACCAGAGCCCTCGCGATGAACCCGACCGGCGCGTTCGTCGTCGCGCTGCTCGTTTCGTCCGCGGCGTTCACGCTCTTCCACCACGTCGGCGTCTGGGGCGAGCCGTTCGAGCGCCGCTTGCTCTGGTACCGCAGCGTCGCCGGTATACTCCTCGGCCTCCTGTTCCTCGGCCGTGGACTGGGGGTCGTCGTGTGGGTCCACGCGCTCTACGACGTCTTGAACGACCTTCGCTCCGCCCTCTTCTCATCGTGATGATGCCGTGCGCCTCGTGACCGCGATCACCGGAGCCAGCGGCGCGCTCTACGGCGTGCGCTTCGTCGCACGTGCGGCGGAGCTCGGCGCGGACATCGACCTGCTGATCTCGCCGACCGGCGCGCGGGTGCTGAAGGAAGAGCTCGACCTCGACGCCGACCCCGCGCGCGGCGCGCTGCGCGAACGGCTCGGCGCCGCCGCAGGTCGCGTGCGGCGCATTCCGGTAAACGATCTCGGCGCAGACATCGCGTCGGGGAGCGTGCCCGTCGACGGAATGGTGATCATCCCGTGCTCGATGGGCTGCGCGGGGCGGATCGCCGCCGGCGTGTCCGGTTCGCTCGTCGAGCGCGCGGCCGACGTGACGTTGAAGGAGAGGCGGCCGCTCATCCTCGTGCCGCGCGAGACGCCGCTCAACCGCATCCACCTGCAGAACTTGCTCACGCTCTCCGACGCCGGCGCGACGATCCTCCCCGCGATGCCCGCGTTCTATTCGCGGCCCGCAACCGTCGACGCCGTCGTCGACACGGTTGTCGATCGAGCGCTCGCCGTGTTCTTCGGACCCGAGGCCGTGCGCTCGCGCTGGCGGCCCGGCGCGCGCGGAGGCGAGGGGTGAGCGCGGCCGACGACGCGCGTGCGGCGCCTGCTCCCCGCGCGACGATCCTGGAGCGCGTGCGCCGCTACCTCGCGCTCGTGCGTTTCTCGCACACGCTGTTCGCGCTCCCCTTCGCGCTGATGGCGCTGTTCCTCGCGAATCCCGGCGAGTGGCCGAGCGCGCGCACCACGGGTTTGATCGTCCTCTGCATGGTCGCCGCGCGCACCGCGGCGATGGCCTACAACCGGCTGGTCGATCGTGACATCGACGCGAAGAACCCGCGGACGCGCGACCGTCACCTGCCGGCCGGCGCGCTCGGCGCATTCGAGGTGGGCGCACTCACCGCCGCATCGAGCGCCGTGTTCGTCGTGGGCGCCGCGCTCTTGAACCGGCTCGCGTTCGCGCTCGCGCTCCCGGTGCTCGGCATCCTCCTGTTCTATTCGCACACCAAACGCTTCACCGCGTTCTGCCACGCGGTGCTCGGCGTCGCGCTCGGTCTCGCTCCGCTCGGCGTCTGGATCGGGGTGCGCGGAGCGATCGACTCGTCCATCGTCGTGCCCGCGGTTCTCGGCGCCGCGGTGCTCGCGTGGGTGTCGGGATTCGACGTGATCTACGCGTGCCAGGACGAGAGCTTCGATCGCGCGCACGGCCTGCGCTCGCTGCCTGCGCGTGTCGGGGTCGGGCGCGCGCTGTTCGTCGCGCGTGCGCTGCACGTCGTCATGATCGGCTTGCTCGTGACGCTCGCGTTCCTCGCGCAACTCGGCGGCGTCTACGTCGCCGGCGTCGCGATCACCTCCGCGTTGCTCGCGTGGGAGCACTCGCTCGTGCGCGCCGACGACCTGTCGCGCGTGAACCTCGCGTTCTTCACCGTCAACGGCTGCGTCAGCCTCGTGCTCGCCGCCGCGACGATCGTGGAAGTGCTGCGATGAAGCGCGGCAACGCTCCCGCGCAGGACGCGCCCGACGACGATCCGTTCGAGGACGGCATTCCGCCCGTTGTCGCGATCGCGGGGGACGAGGAGCTGGCGAAGGACCGGCTGTTCTCCGCGCTGATCGCACGCGCCGGAAAGGACGCCGCGATCATCGAATGGTCCGACCCCACCGATGCGCCGGCCAAGGAGTCCGCGCGGCTCCTGTCCGACCTCCGCTCGCGCCCGCTGTTCGGCGGCAAGAAGGTGATCGTCGTTCGCGACGGCGACGCGCTCGTCAAACGCTGCAGCGCGGCGCTGGTCGCCGCGTGCGCGATCGACGCCGGCAATCACCTCGTCTTGCGCATGAAGGCGATCGACGGCCGCACCGAGCTCGCGAGGAAGCTCTCGGCGATCGGCGGCCTCCAGAAGCGCGAACGGCCCGAAGCCGATCCGGGCGAGATCGAGGGCGGCCTTGCCGAGGACTCGCCGATCCTCGCGTCCGCGCTCGCCGAGGCGAAGAGCCGCGGCGTCACCATCGACGCGGCCGCAATGCGCGAGCTGCTCGGCCGCACCGGAAACAACCTGCTGCTCGGAGCGAACGAGCTCGAGAAGCTCTCGATCGCGCTCGCGAGTCGCCCCGGGCCGCTCGCGATCACGGTGGACGACGTGCGCGCGCTCGTGCCGCAGAGCGCGGCGTACGACCAGTTCCAGCTCGTTCGCGCCGTCCTGAACGGCCGCGCCGCAGAGGCGCTCGCGCGCATCCGCGGAGTCCTGCGCCACGGGACGATCGATCGCCGCGGCAAGCGCGTCACGGACCCCGCGACGATCGCGCTCAGCCTGTTCGCGCTGCTGACGGCGCGGCTCTCGCTCCTGCTTCGCCATCGCGACGCCACCGCGCGCGGCCTCGCGGGTCCCGAGCTGCAGAAGGAGCTCGGCGTGAAGAACCCGGGACAGCTGTGGTTCCTCGCGAAGGAGGCCGGGCTGCCCGTCGTGCGCGCGGGCGGGCTCGCCGTCCGCGCGCTGACCGACGCCGACCGCGACCTGAAGAGCGGCCGGCCGCCGGAGCAAGTGCTCGAGGCGCTCGTGCTCCGCTTGTGCCGGCTCGGGTCCGCGCCGCAAGGCGCGCCCTCGTCGCGTCCTGCGTTTCGGGGCCGCGCATGATCCGCCGCCTGTCGAAAGAGGTCGTCGAGCGCATCGCCGCGGGCGAGGTCATCGAGCGGCCGGCGAGCGTGCTGAAGGAGCTGGTGGAGAACGCGCTCGACGCCGACGCGAAGCGGATCACCGTCGCCATCGAAGGCGGCGGCCGAAAGTTGCTCTCGGTCTCCGACGACGGAAAGGGCATCGG
>CAZOLL010000260.1:0-6316 GCA_964580365.1 uncultured Phycisphaeraceae bacterium | reverse complement strand
CCGCTGATCGGGAACGTGACGCGGTACCAGTCGGACCACGGGCCTTCCGCGACCGTCTGCGTGGTGCCGTCGACGGTGATCTTCGCGCGGCGGCCGTCGAAGTCGGGGGTCACCTCGAGCGGGACCGTGGCGTGGCTCGCGCCGTTGAACGCGTCCAGCTCGGCGAGCGCGGCGTCGAGGCGGGCGCGCGCCTCGGCTCGATCCGCGTCCGATGCTCCTTCCTTCGATTCGTCGGCCGTGGCCCGGGCCGCCGCGGTCTCGAGCAGCTCGCGGCGGACGAAGTTGTCCGGGCCGTAGAGGTGGTCGCGGTAGGTGCCGTCCTTGTCGGGGTAGATCTTGTACTTCGTGCCGCCGGTCTCGGTGGACTGCTGGTTCATCGCCCACTCGTCGTTCGTGTACACGCCCCACGCGCCGGGACCGCCGGCGACGTCCGGAGTGAACAGACCCGACATGATCTTCGTGTGGTCGCCGCCCTCGCATGGGAACGTCGCGGGCACCTGCAGTCCGGTGAACCGCAGGCCGTTCTCGTCGAGCACGTTCCAGAACGTCTTGCCCTCCATCTCGGGCACCGGCACCGGCAGGCGCGCGGGCAGCGTGTCGAGCCCCGTGCGGGCGCCCCACGCGGCGGCGCCGCCGAGCAGCACGGCGACGGCGAAGGACGTCCCCGCCCCGCGCCGCACGAGCTTCTTCGTGATGAGGAACGCGAGGAGGAACGCGAGAAGGCCCGCCCCCGCGACGACCATCGTGCGGCGCGCGGGGTCGGTCAGCGCGAGCGCGAACCTCCATCCGCCCGAGAGCTTCAGGTAGTTCGGCACCTCGCCGACGGGGACCATCTTCTTCTGCACGCCTTCGAGCCCCGGGTACGGCGTCTTGCCGTCGAGCTTTCTGCGCACGAAGTCGCCGATGTTCGTCTTGCCGGGGTTCGACGCGGTCTCGAGCACGGCCCACGAGACGGGCGACTGCGCCGGGTTCGCGGTGTCGAGCGGCTTGAAGCAGCCCTTCTCGCGGAGCTTCTGCAGGTTCGGGAGCTGGCCGGCGTCGAGCCAGCGCTGTGCGAGCCCGGCGTCGCAGCCGTCGAAGCCGAGGAGGATCACCCGCGGCGCATCCTTCTCTTTCACACGCGCGCGGGCGTCGCCTCCAAGCAGTGCGGCGAGCACGACCACCCCGCCGGCGATGAGCGAACCGGCGAGCAACCAACGGCTTCGGGACATCGATCAGGACTCCAATCAACCTGCGAGTCAACCTGCGAGCGGCGCGAACGAAGCGACCCGCGCGCGCGGCGCGGCACGGCGCTTCCTTCGACGAGCGTCCTCGCACACGCCGCGGACCGACGCGGTTGCGCGAGACGACGAAGGCGATCCATCGACCGGTTCGCCTTCGTCGATGAAGCGAGCTAGCCTATCGCAATCACGCCGGTGTCGACCACAGCGAGCCCCCCCGGCGCACCGCAGGATCCGGATCGATGAAGAGTCCCCTCCTCCTCGCACTCGTGCTCGTCGTGATCGGCGCCGCGGTCGCCTTCGTGCTGTTCCGCGACTCGACCGGTCCGTCGGCGGGCAAGGCGGAGATCGCTCCGCCGGCAGAAGAAGACGCGCGCAGCGAGGTCGCGGATGCGCCCGACGTCGAGCTCGAGGTGAACGAACCGGACGTCCGCACCGGACCGCTCGCCGGCTTGACGACGAACCTCGGTCCCGTGAAAGGGAAGAACGGCGAGCTGCTGTACACGCTGCATGGGCGCGTCGTCGACGCGGTGTCCGACAAGCCGGTGACCGGCTTCCAGATGTGGGTCGCGCGCGCCGACGAGGGCAGCATGGACTCGGTCGCGCTCAACCCGTCGCGCATGCGGTTCTTCAACAACCGGCTCGGCACGTTCACGCACCGCGGACTCGCGGCGGGCCGGTACAGCGTGATGATCCGCATCGAGGGGTATCAGCAGCTGGTCGTCCCCGACGTCGTGATCCCGGTCGAGTCGCAGGACTTCGTGTTGAAGCTCTCGCGCGGCGCCTTCATCGAAGGCACCGTCACGAACCTCGACGGCGAGACGCTCTCCGACATCGAGATCCGTCTGAACCCCGTGCAGCTCGACGACCCGACGCGCGCGCCGCGCGTGATGCTCGCGATCACCGACGTCGACGGGCACTACCTCTTCTCCGACCTCCCGACCGGCACCTACTTCGTGTCGCTGGCGAACGCGTCGCTCGGCGCGGACCCGAGCCCGCAGGTCTACCTCGGTGTCGGCGCGAACTACCCGGTGAACTTCCAGATCCGCGAGCACAACACGGTGGTGGTGAGAGTCATCGACGAGACCGGCCGCGGCGTCGTCGGCGCGCACGTGCGACTGTTCGCGAGCGGCGGTTCGATCGCGCAGCGCGGCGAGACCGACAGCGACGGCGAAGCGGAGATCGAGCACGTCCCGGCCGGCAGCTACACGCTGAAGGTCTTTCGCGGCGGGTACAAGCGCGTCGACCAGCCGTTGTCGATCACGACGCCCGAGGGCGAGGTCGAGGCGAGCGTCACGCTCGCGCTCGACCCGAACGCCGGCAAGTCGCCTGACAAGCTGACGAAGGAAGAGGTCGACGCCCTCCATAACGTCGAGAAGCAGCTCGAAGAGTCGCACGGCAAGCGCGACGGCCGCTGACACCCGACTCGCCCGACCCACCCGCACGAACGTTCGCGGCGCCTTCCGCGGTATGCTCTCGCGCCCTTCGTCGAACTTCGCGAGCGTCCCCGATGCCCGTCTCCGAGCTGATCGATCTCTCCGCCTTCGATCTCACGCGCGTCGTGATCGGACCCGACGAGATCTACAAGCGCCTGCCCCACCGCCACGAGATGGCGCTGCTCGATGCGATCGTCCACTACGCGCCGCAGGACGGCATCGCGATCGGGTACCACGACGCGCGAGCCGACGAGTTCTGGACGCGCGGCCACATCCCCGGACGGCCGCTGATGCCCGGCGTGCTCATGGTCGAATCCGCTGGCCAATTGTGCGGGTACTACTATGACCGCGAGATGCGCGCGGACGGGAAGCGCTTCTTCGGCTTCGTCGGACTCGAGGACGTGCGCTTCCGCGGCACCGTGCTGCCCGGACAACGGCTGTGGCTCGTCGCGAAGATGATGAAGATGCGCTCGAACTCGGGAGTGTTCGCGACGCAGGGCTTCGTCGACGGCCGCCCCGTCTATGACGGCATCATCAAGGGGATGGTCATCCCGGAGTGACGCGTGGAGTGGCGGGCGGAGTGACGCGCGGCGCGCGAGTCGAAAAGAGCTCCCCTGGCCGGACCGCTCTCGGAACGATGATGGGCACCCTTCTCGTTTTGATTTGCTCGGCCAGGGGAGCCCGACGATGTCGGCCGTCGAGAACAAACCTCATGCCGCTTCCGGCGTGAACTCCGCGCTGCTCGCAAACGCGCGCGATTCGTCTTTCCGATGCGAATTGCAGCGACACCCGCGAGCGCTACGATCCGCGCGTTCTCTGCCGCGCGCGGTCGGCGTGTGCTGATCCGGCACGAGCCAAAGAGGCGGTCCGATGCATCCGATCCTGTTCAAGCTCCCGGTGCCGGGATACGGCGTCGTGCCGATCCGCAGCTTCGGCGTGATGGTCGCGCTCGCGTTCCTGTTCGGGTACTGGTTCACCAAGCGCGAAGCGCGGCGCACCGGTCGGGTCGACCCGCTGCTCATCGACGACCTCTTCTTCTGGGTGTTCGTCGGTGCCCTGCTCGGCGCGCGATTGCTCTACGTCGCGGTGCATTGGAAGGACACGTTCGCGAAGCTCCCGCTCGCCGACGTCTTCGCGATCTGGAAGGGCGGCCTCGTCTACTACGGAGGCTTCCTCGGCGCCTTCTTCGCCGGCATCGTCTTCACGCGCGTGCGGAACGTGAGCCTGCTCGAGCTCGGCGACGTGTGTCTCCCGGGCGCGATGCTCGGCCAGGCGATCGGCCGCATCGGCTGTTTCCTCGTCGGCGACGACTACGGGCGCCCCGCTTCACCCGACCTGCCGTGGGCCGTGACCTTCCCGGACACGCCCGACTCTCTGTTGCCCGCGCACCTGCACGGCATCCCGTTGCACCCGACGCAGCTTTACCTGCTGCTCAAAGCGTTCGCGGTGTTCCTGATCCTCGTGTGGATCTCGCGGCACAAGCGCTTCACGGGGCAGGTGATGTTCTCGGCGCTGGTCTTCTACCCCATCGGCCGCTTCATCGTGGAGTTCTGGCGCGGCGACGCCGTCGAGCGCGGCGTGTTCCACGGGCTGTCGACCTCGCAGTGGATCTCGATCCCGCTGTTCCTCTGCGGGCTGATCGGACTCATCGCGGCGCGGGCGAGGGCGCGGTCACCAGCGGCAGGACCTTCTTGAGTCGATCCAGGAGTCGGCGGACCGTGCCGTACACCTCGACCGAGTCGATCGGCGTCCCGATTCGCGCGAACGGACGGAACTCGGTGATCTCCGCTGCGCGCGCGGACGACATGCCGGAGCGCGGCGTCAGAGCGACGCGCGTGCACTCCGAGGCGAGCGTGCGCATCTCGTCCCACAGCGTGAGCGACTCGCGCGAGCCGGACTTCAGCGTCAGAAAACCGAAGTCGAACCGCCGGCGTCGGATCATCAGTCGCGCGTCGTCCACCGAGGCCTTGTCGACGTCGATTTCGGGAAAGCTCTTCACGGCCGACGCGATCGCATCGCGCGTGGCGGCGTCATCGGAGGCAACGAGGCAACGCATCCCTGGACTTTCCACGGTCGCCGGGCGCGGGACCGATCGAGGCGGGCAATTCGTTTTCGTCCGGCCAGGGACGTCATCTTGAGCGCCGATTCTCGCCAGTGCCTCGCGGGGATCGACGAGGCGGGGTACGGGCCGCTCCTCGGCCCGCTGGTCACGGGGCTCGCGGCGTTCCGGGTGACGCAACGGGAGCGGTCCTTGTGGAGCCAGCTCGCCGCGGCGGTCACCGACGAAGTGCCGGAGGACGGGGACCTGCGCGTCGCCGTGGCCGACTCGAAGGTGCTCTATCGCGGCGGGGACGGACTCGCCGACGTGGAGCTCGCGGTGCTCGCGTTCTCGGCGCTCGAGCACGGCGCGCCGCCGTCCTGCGCGCGCGAGTTCGTCGAGCGTCACGCCGGAGACCTCGCCTGCCATGCGGACGACTATCCGTGGTACGCGGAAGGACTCGCCGCACTCGAGCTGCCGCGCGCCACGACGCCGGCGCGCGTGCTGTCCGCCGCCGCCGCGCTCGCCGACGCCGCGGCGGATGCGGGCATCGATCGGCCGATGTTCCGCGTGCGGCCGCTGCTCGAAGGCGCGTTCAACGATCTCGTCGATCGCTACGGCTCGAAGGCGCGTGCGCTGTTCGACCAGAACGCGGCACTGCTCTCCGACCTCCTCCGTTCGGTTCCCGACCCGTGTCGCGTCCTGTGCGACCGGCACGGCGGACGGATGCACTACGGAGAGCTGCTCGCCGGCGCGCTGCCGATGGCCCGCATCGCGATCGTGGTCGAGACGCCGGAGCGCTCGACCTACCGCGTCGACGCCGGCGGTCGCACGATCGAGTTCGACTACCGCGTCGGCGCCGAACGGCACGGCCTCGAGGTCGCGCTCGCGTCCTTGTTCGCGAAGTACACGCGCGAGCTGTACGTCGAGCTCTTGAATCGCCACTTCGCGCGGCGCGTGAGCGGCATCCGCCGCACGGCCGGGTACTGGACCGACGGACAGCGCTTCTTGCGCGACCTGGAAGACGCGCGAGCGATCAGCACGGAAGAGCGCGCGCTGCTCGTGCGTCGACGGTGAACGACATGATCCACACTCCGCGCGCATCGAATCTCGCTCTCCTCTGCCTCGCCGCCCTGTCGTGCTCGGCGCCCGACGATTCGCCGGAGCCGCTGCCCGGCGCGCTGCCCGCCCGACTCGTCGGCAGCAGCGGGCTCGACGGCGCGAGCGCTTCGTGCATCGCGTTGCGCGGTCCGCTCGCGTTCGTCGGTTGCGGCGAGCGCGGCGTGAAGGTCGTCGACGTGTCGAGGCCGGAAGCGCCGGAAGTCATCGCGACCGTCGATTCCGCCGCGGACCGCATCGCGATGTCGGGCGACTCGTTGTTCGTCGTCGACCTCCCCGGCGGGTTCGGGTCGGGCGCGACGCTCGCTGCCTTCGACGTGCTCGATCCGCGCGGCGCGGAGCTCGTGAAGTCGGTCACCTTCGACGCCGACGCCTTCATCGACGCGATCCCTTTCTCCGAGACGCGCAAGTACGTCGGGAATATCCTGCGAAGCTATGCGTGGTACAAGATGCGCACGCAGGATGGTCCCGTCACCCCCGACGACGACCACCAGCTCGCAGTC
>CAZOLL010000259.1:0-6331 GCA_964580365.1 uncultured Phycisphaeraceae bacterium | reverse complement strand
CCACGTCCGGCAAGGACTCGGTTCTCGTGCGCGTCGAGGTCGACGGAACGCGCGGCGGGAAGAACGTGACGATCCAGAACCAGATCATCGACCTGCACCACGAGGCGACCGGATTCAGCGCGATGGCGCGCACGACGGCCTACCCGGCGACGATCGTCGCGCTCGAACTCGGGCGGGATCGCGTCGACGGGTTCGGCGTGCGCCCCGGCGAGCGGTGGGTCGACCTCGATCGGTTCCTCGCGGAGGTCCGTGCGCGAGGAATCGTGGTCGACGAGTCCGAACGCTGATCGCTATCCTCGCGGCCCGATCGATCGCGCGGCGGTTCGAGCCAGAGTGGCGGAACTGGCAGACGCGTCGGATTCAAAATCCGAAGTCCTTAACTGGGCGTGAGGGTTCAAGTCCCTCCTCTGGCACCACGCGCATCCGTCTTGTAGTTTGCCTCGCTTCCGCGGTTCGAAATCGGGCGGTTAACTCAGCGGCTAGAGTGCCATCCTCACACGGTGGAAGTCACTGGTTCAAATCCAGTACCGCCCACCACACACGTCGCGCGCGGGCCCGGGTCGATCCTCGATCCGGGCCCGCGTCGCGTTCACGGGGATCGCAAGAGTGCGAGCGCTTCGGGGTACTTGAACGCGGACGCGGTGTTGAACACGACGACCCGCGCGCCGGCGAGCTTCCCCGCATCAGCCAAGCGCGGCAATGCCGCAAGGGTCGCGGCGCCCTCGGGACACGCGAGGAACCCTTCGGTCTCCGCGGTCGCGCGCATCTGCGCGAGGATCGCCGCGTCGTCGACGGCGTACGCGGCGCCGTTCGTGCGCCGGATCTCCTTCAGGATCCACCAGTCGGCGAACGCCTTCGGCACGTTCAGCCCCGCCGCGATCGTCTTGCCGCCGGCGTCGGCAGGACGCGTCTCCGTTGCGCCGGACGCGAACGCCGCGGCGACGCCTCCCGCGACGACGCTCTGCACGCTGACCATCGCGGGCCGCGTCTTTCCGATCAGGCTCGCCGCCTCCAGCTCGTCGAACGCCTTCGCCATCCCGAGCAAGCCGGTGCCGCCGCCGGTCGGGTACACGATCACGTCGGGCAGCTCGCCTCCGAGCGCCTCGAACAGCTCGTAACCGAGCGTCTTCTTTCCGTCGAGCCGGAACGGTTCCTTCAGCGTCGAGAGGTCGAAGAACTCGTCGTGAGGCGGACCGAGCGCGCGGTCGGCGCGCATCCGCGCCGCGGCGTCGGCGATGGTTCCCTTCACCTCGAGCACCTCGGCGCCGAGGAGCCGGACCTCCAGACGGTTCGTCTCCGGCGCGTCCTCGGGGAGGTACACCCGCGCCGCGAGACCGGCGCGGCGGGCGTAGGCCGCGAGCGCGCTCGCAGCGTTGCCCGCGGACGGAAGCGCGAGCGCGCGGGCCCCGCGTGCGGCCGCGGCGGTCACGGCCGCGGAGAGACCGCGGGCCTTGAACGACCCGGTCGGGTTCGTCGATTCGTCCTTCACCCACACGCGTGCGCATCGGAATCGCGCCGCGGTGCGCGGCAATTCGACGAGCGGAGTGAATCCTTCGCCGAGCGACACCGGCGCGTCCCGCGGCGGGTCCGGGAGGACCTCCGCGTACCGCCACATCGAGCGCGGTCGGTCGGACATCCGGCGCCCGCGCAGCGCATCGGCGAGCGGGCCGAGGTCATACCGCGCGGACAACGAGCGACCGCACCGCTCGCACACGTTCAAGAGCCGCGTCGCGTCGTGGGTGGCCGCGCACGCCGCGCACTCGATCCCGAGCAGCATCGGTCGGATCCTCCGTTTCGGGCGACGACGGTAGCGACGCGTGCTCGCCGCGTCGCGGGCCCATCGCACGCGTCTCGCGTCTCGACGGGCGCGCACGGAGTTCTTCGCACTGTGCGTTCGATTCACGCCCTGGAATTGCTTTGATGTGCCTGTCGGCCAGGGTCAGTCGAGCTTCGGGGACGGATGACGAAGAGCCACGACGAGACGCGATCGACGATCGACGGCCGCGAGCGTGCGGATGCGTTCGCCCGCGCCCGCACGTTTGCCGCCGGGGCCCTCGCGGGAGCGGTGGTCCACGAGTCCGCGAACCTCGTCACGGTCTTCGACGGTATGCGGCAACTGCGAAGCGTTCGCAAGCCGGGGTCGCCCGAAGTGGACGGCCTGCTCGACGAGCCCGTGGACCGCTGCCGCCGACTGATTGAAGCGTTTCGTCACGTCTTCACGGAGTCGTGGAGCGGCGTCGCGCGCGGCACTCTCTCGGCCGACCTCGACGCGGTGGCGCTGCTCCTCAGGACGCGGCTGCGGGGTCGGACCGCTCGGGTCGAGGTCGAACTTTCGGCGCACGGAACGGGAGCGGATGCCTCGGGCGTCTTGCGGATCCTCGTCCTTTGCGTGGCGCTCGCGTGCATCGAAGAGGCGCGCGCCGCGGGCGCGTCGCTCGCGGAGCTCCGGCTGCGGGGCGAGCCGGGGGAGCCCGGCCAGAACGGTGTCGGCGCCGTCACCGTCATGACGCGGTCGAGCGCGGTCGGCCCGCTGACTCCGGCGGAGACGCCGAACGCGCGCGGCAAGGAGGAAGCCGCGGCACTCGGAGCCGACGCCTGGCGCGTGGCCGAGACGCTCGCGAAAGCGTGCGGCGGCTCGCTGCGCCGCTCTTCGGAGGGGGAGGTCGCGCGCTGCGCGGTTGTCGTGCCCGGCTGAACCCGAGCGGCGCCCGACTCAAGCGCGGGCCCTTTCCGGTACGATCTCCGCCTCGGTTTCCCCCGTCCGGTCCGCGCTCCCGAGGTTTCCGCATGTCGCACCGCCCGAGTTCCTTTTCGTCCGTCGCAGTGCTTGTCGCCGCCGTGGTGCTGACCGGCGGCTGCTCGAAGTCGAAGCCCAAAGTCGAGCCCGTCGCGGGCGATCGTTCGTTCGCCGTCGTGTTCTCCTCGCTGAACTTCGGCAACATCGAGCCCTGCGCCTGCAACAACCGCACTCAGGGCGGCTTCCCACGTCGGGCGACGACGATGAAGAAGCTGCGCAACGAGCACAAGGCGTTGCTCTCCGTCGACTCCGGCGACTCTCTCTTCGCGGAGCGGTTCACGCTCCCGGAGGAGGTCTACATGCCGCAGGCGAAGGTGAAGGCGAAGGAGATCGCGCGCGCGTTCGTGAAGTGCGGGCTCGACGCGTTCGTCTTCGGCGAGCTCGACCTCCGTGCGGGGAGCAACTTCCTGCGCGATGTCGCTCGTGACACGGGTCTTCCGATCGTGGCCGCGAACGTGTTCGACAAGAACTCCGGCGAGCCGGTCTTCGAGCGCTACAAGATCTTCGATCTCGACGGCGTGAAGGTCGCGGTCATCGGCCTGGTGAGCCCGCAGTTGAAGCAGATGTCATCCGCGGTCGAGCCGGACGGGACGCACAAGATCATGGCGGAGCCCGAGGTCCGCAACCTCGAGGATCTCTGCGATGGCGACATCCGCATCGACGACCCGATCGAAGTCGCGACGTCGCTCGTCGCGGAGCTTCGCCCTCAGGTGCATCTGGTCTGCATCTTGTCGCACCTCCCGCCGAAGGTCTCGAAGAGCCTGCCCGCTTCCGTGCCGGGCGTCGACTTCGTCTTCGGCAGCCACAAGGCGAACAACGAGGTCTTCGGCTCGGTGGAGAACGGCGGCCTCTACTTGGCCTCGCCGACGCGCGGAATCGCGATCGGCCTCTGCGAGTTCGACGTGCGCAACGGCTCGCTCATGTTTGCCGACCACACGAACTTCGAGAAGGACCAGGCGCGGCTGCCGACGCTCGTCGAGTGGCGTGACCAGATCAAGACGCAGTACGGCACCGAGAAGCCCGAGGATCTCGAGGCGATCGACCAGCGGCTCGCCGTGCGGATGGCGGGGTACCAGCAGAAGATCCGGGAAGTCGAGGAGCTGACGCGCCGCGCCGCCGAGACGAACGAGTCCTCGTTCGTCGTTACGCAGATCGTTCTCGACGAGAAGGTGACGAACGATCCCGAGGTCGAAGAACTGGTGCGTTCCTATCGCCGCTCACTGAAAAACGTTTACGACCCGGCGGACCAGGCCACGTCGCCGTTGATCGCGCTGGTCGCCGGCGAACCGCACGTCGTGACCGACGAGGCGTGCCGCACTTGTCATCAGGAACAGCACGACTTCTGGTCGAGCACCAAGCACGGCCACGCGTGGCAGACGATGATCGACTACGACGCGCAGTACGACCTCGATTGCATCACCTGCCACACCGTGGGGTACATGACCCCTGGAGGTTTCGACCGGCCCGACCGCGTGCAGCGGATCATCGACTCCCAGCAGCACGGCTACGCGAACGTGCAGTGCGAAAACTGCCACGGACCCGGCAGCAACCACTCCGACTCGTTCGGCTTCCTCGACGAGACCTCCATCAAGGGCAAGAGCAACACGATGGACTGCGAGCGGTGCCACAACCACAACCACTCGCCGAGCTTCAAGCGCGAGACCTATGTGCCGCGCGCGTCGTGTCCGCCGGTGGACTCTTCCGATCCGGTCGCGCGCGGACTGCTCGCGCGCCTTCTCGAGACGTCGAAAAAGCAGCTCTCGAACCCGGAAAACGCGCAGAAGGCCTACTCGGCTTCCGTGGAGCTGTCGATGCGCCTCGGCCAGTTCGAAGAGGCTCGCGCGCTCGCCGAGGAGGGGTTCGCAAAGTTCCCCGCGGTGCGTCGTCTCAAGGTCGCCTCGGCGCGCGCGCTCGACGCGCTCGGACGAACGTCGGAGGCGATCACCAGTCTGAACGCGCTGTACCAGGAACCGGAGAACGACCGGAACAAGCAGGTGATTCACGCGCTGGTGGACCTCCTCCTGCACGGGAGGGACGTCACCGTGCGCGACCCGAACGCGGCCGTGGCGTTGTGCGACTGGGTGCTGAACGGACTCGCGGGGAAGGAGATCGAGTGGGCGCGTTTGCGCGCCGAGGCGCTCTACGCCGCCGGTAAACGGACCGACGCGAAGTCCTATCTGAAGAAGGTCGCCGGCTCGTCCCCCGAGTTCGCCGGCGAGCTCGCCGACATTCTGCAGCGCTGGCGTCGCGAGACGGACGCGGTGGAGGAGTACCGTTGCCCGCCGCCGATGAGCGCTCCGCCCGCGATGAACTGACCGGCGCTCGCCGGCTCAGCGCCCCTCTTCCGGATCCGCGGGAAGGCGATCGAGCGCCGCTTCCACGCGCGCTCGGATCTCGTCGGGGATCGACGGTCCGACCGCTCGGATGAGCTGCCGAGCGACGCGAGCGGTGCGCGTCGCGCCCAGCCGCTCGCGAGTCGGGGCGGTTAGATCGGCTTGCGCGATCACGAGGATCACGACGAGCACCAGCAGCGCTCCGCGCGCAAGACCCACCACGCCGCCGAGGAGCCGATCAAGCCCGGACAAGCGGAGCGCCGCGACGGCGCGGCGGGTCCAGAACGCGACGCACGTACCCGCCGCGAAGACCGCGGCGAAGATCGAGAAGTAGGCGGTCGGTGCGACGAACCGCTCCTCGAGGCTCGGAAACGTCCCGCGCAGCCACTCGCTGCATTGCGGTTGCAGGGCGCGAGAAGCCGCGAGGGCGGCGATCAGCGTGATCAAGCGGACGAGCTGCCACACGAATCCGCGCGCGAAGCCGATGATCACCTGGATGCCGACGAACGCGAGCACGCCGAGGTCGATCGGGTCGAGATCGGGCACGGTCCGCGCTCGAGGATCAGGCGCCGGCGCGCTGCTCGTTCCCGTCCGCGGGGAAGAGCAGGTGCTGGCGAGCGCTCGCGCGAGCAACGAGCTGGTGGACGGCGCCGTGCAGGTCGCGCAACTGCACCGGCTTGGTCAGGACCTGGTTCCCCGAGGCGCGGATCGCGTCCGTCGACTCCTCGTTCAAGGCGTCGCCGGTGAGGAACACAACGCGCTCGGCGAGCCTCGCGTCGAACGAACGCAGCCGGTCGAGGAACTCGCGGCCGTTGAGTCCCGGCCGATGCAGGTCGGAGAAGATCGCGTCGACGGGCTGCTGGCGCAAGAATGCGAGCGCGGGCTCGCTCCGGTCGAACGACCAGACGCGGTTGCCGCACTCCTCGAACGCTTCGGAGACCATCGCACGGACCACCGGATCGTCGTCGACGACGGCGATCCGCTTCCCGCGGACGCGCTCGGTCGCGGACCGCCGCGTGGGCGGCGCCGCGTTCTCGACGCCGTCGTGGCGGGCGAAGTCGATGCGGAACAACGCGCCGGCGCGTGACGGAAGCAGCCGGATCGACGCCCCGTTCCGCGCGAGCAAATCGCGGCAGAGCGCGAGCCCGAGGCCCGTGCCCGGCCCCTCGCCCTTCGTTGTGAAGAACGGCTCGAACACGCG
>CAZOLL010000258.1:0-6360 GCA_964580365.1 uncultured Phycisphaeraceae bacterium | reverse complement strand
CCATGAAAGCGCGTTCGCGATCGGCCGCGCGCCGTTCCAGCGGGTCGAGTTCGAGCCGTGCGCGCCGGCGCCGGGGACGCCGCTCGTCCTCGTGACGGGGCGCGTGCTCGAGCACTACAACGCGGGGTCGATGACGCGCCGCGGCCCGAGCGCCGAGCTCGCCGCGGAAGACCGCCTCGAGATCCACGCGGAGGATGCGACCGAGCGCTCGATCGCGAGCGGCGACGCGGTGATCGTCGAGAGCCGCTTCGGCCGCGCGCGGGCGCGCGCCCTCGTGACCGATCGCGTCGCGCGCGGCACGGTGTTCCTGTCGTTCCACTTTCCCGAGAGCGGGACCAATCGCGTCACCGGCGACGTCGTCGACGCGGAGACGGGTTGCCCGGAATACAAGGTCACCCCGGTCGAGGTGCGGCGCGCGGGCGATTGACTCGGTCAGAGCCGCGCAGGCGGTGCGCGCTGATTCCCACCACTGCCGGATCCTCCGCGATGCACGCACGGCCGGCGCGCGCCGCGCCGCGGCACGTCGGTTGTTCGGCCTCGCGACACGCCATCGAGGAGGACGCCCATGACCGTCGGAGAGATCTGTCAGAAGCAGGTTCATTTCGCGGAGATGACCGAGTCGGTCGTGGCCGCCGCGAAGCGGATGCGCCGCCGCCACCTCGGGGCGCTGGTCGTCGTCAACCGTGCGCGCCGCCCGATCGGGATCGTCACCGACCGCGACATCGTGGTGCGGGCCGTGGCGGCGGACGCCGGCGTGTCCGTTCGAACGGTCGAGGACGTGATGACGCGGCCCGTGAAGCAGGTGCGCGAGGACGCGCCGGTCGAGATCGCCGTGTCGCAGATGCGCACCGGCGGCTTCCGGCGTCTGCCGGTGGTCGACCGCCAGGGGCGGCTCGTCGGCATCGTCACGCTCGATGACGTGCTGGCGCGCGTCGCCGCCGCGTTCGGAGAGATCGGGACGCTGCTCGGACGCAGCGCGCCTCGGATGATCACGCCGCGCGACCGCAAGCGCCGACACCGGCTCGGAGGCACGGGGTCGCGCGCCTCGCGGCGCTGACGGCGTCCGTCGCACCGATCACGCGACCGCGCGACCGCGCGACCGCGGAGCCCACGGGCGGGCCGCTACGCTGGGCCTCATGCCTCCCGTGGAACTCGTCGTGTTCGACATGGACGGCGTCCTCGCCGACACCGAGCCGCTGCACCTCGAAGCGACGAACGTCGTGCTCGGTCGGGAAGGCGCGCGACTGTCGGAGGACGACAACCGTCAGTTCCTCGGGACGGGCGACCGCGAGTACTTCGCGGCGCTGAAGCAGCGGTTCGGGTTGGCGGGCGCTCCCGAGGAGTACGTGAAGGCGAAGACGCGCGCGCTGTTGCCGATCCTCGCGGCCGGGCTCGTGCCGAACCCCGGCGTGTGCGAGCTGCTCCTGAAGTTGAAGATGGACGACGTGCCCGCAGTCGTCGCGTCGTCGTCCGTGCCGGAGGTGATCAAGACGGTGGTGGAGTCGCTCGGACTCGCGAGGTCCTTTCGCCGCACGTTCTCCGGCGTCGAAGTCCCGCGCCCGAAGCCGGCGCCGGACCTCTTCCTGCACGCCGCGCGGACGATGGGCGTGGCGCCCGCGAACGCGCTCGTGATCGAGGACGCACCCGCCGGGATCCAGGCTGCGCGGGATGCAGGGATGCGGGTGGTCGGGGTGCGGACGGAGCAGAATCGGGAGTTGATGCTCTCGGCGGACGTCGTGGTGGAGTCGCTGGTGGCGTGGGATCTGTCGGAGCTCGGCGACTGAGTCAGATCGCCCCGGTCGGGCGCCGGCGCGTCAGTCCGATGATGCGGCGGGGAAGGCCCTGCGGCGTCAACGCTTGAAGATCGCCACCCCGGTCTTTTCCGCCGCACGCATCATGGATTCGTCGGAGGTGGCGAGCGACAGTCCGCGCTTCAACGCGACGGCGATGTACGCGGCGTCATATGCGGTGAGAGCATGCGCCGACGCGAGGTCGACGACCTGGTTGAACACCATTCCCGTGGGCAGGTGTTCGAGCTCGATCGGGAGATCCGCAAGAAACGACAAGCGCACTCTCATCGCCTTTTCGGTCAGTCTCTTCTTCCGTACGGCGAGCGCGAGGACGTTCGAGACCTCCAGCGCCTAGAGCGCCGGTACGAACGCCCTGCCAGCGGCGAGGACTTCGAGCGCCGCATCCGCGTACGGGTTCGCCTCGTCTTCGAAGCACCCGGCCAATGCCGTCGACGCATCGAGGACGAGATCTGTCACTTTCGGCCTTGGACGATGAGCTCGCGAAGCGAGATTTGGCCGAGCGTCGAGCCCTTCCGACTGCGGAGCAGACCGGCCACGGCGCGTTGAACGCGCTTGCGGTCGAGCGCCTCCTCGACGGGTCGCAACTCGGCGACGGGTTCTCCCGAACGTGTGATGACGAACCGTTCTCCGGCGGCAACGCGGCGAAGCAGCTCCGCGAATCGAGCGCGGGCCGAGAACGCGGCGACGGTCTGTCGATCTGCAGAGCCTGCGTGTCGTTTCATCGGCCGCTCCATGACGAGTCATGACCAGTCTAGCCCGGGATCCTATCGGCGTTCGGCTGTCACTTCGCGCACCCAATCACCACCGTCCGACTTCGTCGCAATGGGATGGTCATCCTGCTGCTCGCGGTGGTCTTCGTCGCATTCGCCGTCTTCTTGCTCGTCAGTGGCGAGGAGGCCTTTCTCACCTACTTCCTCCTCGTCTCTGGTGCGTTGATTGCCTGCGCCGGGGTCGTGTCCCTCGTTTCGGCGCGGCGGACCCGTCCCGACAGCGCGCGCTGACACGCTCTCCCCGCGCACCTTGCTAATCTGCCGGGTTCCATGACCGCCGAAATCGTCCTCAACGCCACCGGACGTCGTCACGTCCGCGCGCGCCATCCCTGGGTCTATCGCGGACACGTCGGGTCGGGCATCGCCGTGTCCGGCGCGCTCGTCCGCGTGCTCGATCACAACAAGAAGATGCTCGGCGTCGCCGCCTGGTCGGCGCAGTCGCGCATCGCGCTGCGGTTCGTCTCGTTCGGCGAGAGCGCGGTCGTGCCGGACGCCGCGGCGCTGCGAGCGCGGTTCGACGCGGCGCTCGCGCGGCGCGCTCCGCTGTTCGCGATCACCGACGCGGTGCGACTCGTCTCGTCGGAGGCCGACGGACTCCCGGGCCTGATCGTCGACCGGTACGCGGACGCCTGCGTGCTGCAGGCGTCGACGCCGTTCGCGGAGCATTTGACGGACGAGGTCGTGCGGTGGCTCGCCGACACGGTGAAGCCGCGCGCGATCGTCGCACGGAACGACGCCGCGGTGCGCGAGCTGGAAGGGCTGCCGCGCGAGACCAAGGTCATCGCGGGCGCGATCGACGGGCCCGTCGTCGTGCGCGAAGGCGACGTGAAGTTCGAGGTCGATCTCACCGTGGGCCAGAAGACCGGCCTGTTCCTCGACCAGCGCGCGAACCGCCTGCGGCTCGGCGAACTCGTCCCGCGCGGCGCGCGCGTGCTCGACGTGTTCAGCTATGCCGGCGGCTTCGCGCTGAACGCGGCGAGGAACGCGGCGAGCGTGCACGCGATCGACGACTCGGCGCGCGCCGTCGGGACGATCACGAAGAATGCCGCGCTGAACGGCGCGACGAACGTGACGGTCGAGAAGGCGAACGCGTTCCAGAAGCTGCGCGCGCTCGAGGCGGAAGGCGCGAAGTTCGACGTCGTCGTTCTCGACCCGCCGGCGTTCGCGAAGAACCGCGCGGAGGTCGACGACGGCGTGCGCGGGTACCACGAGATCAACCTGCGCGCGATGCGCCTGCTCGAGCGCGGCGGCCTGCTCGTCAGCGCGTCCTGCTCGCACCACGTCGACGAGGCGACGTTTGAGGACGTGCTGCGCAACGCGGCGGCCGACGCGGAGAAGGACGCGATCGTGCTCGAGCGACGCGGGCAGGACGTCGACCACCCGGTGCTCTTGGGGTTGCCGGAGTCGCGCTACCTGAAGTGCTTCTTCGTGCGCGTCGGCTGAACGAAAGTCGGGGACGAAAACACGCGCGGGCGCCGATCGGTGGATCGACGCCCGCGCGGAACGTGTTCTTGGGCCCGGTGCGTCAGCGACGCTTGGCGGCCTTCTTCTTGGCCTTCTTCTTCGCCTTCTTCTTGGCAGCCATCGGAGACTCCTTTCGGGAAACGAACGGCACACCCACCACTGGATCCATCGGGGCGCCCGGTGACGAGCTTGAACGGTTTCCCAAGTTTTTTTCGCGACGCGCGCGCGGCGGCGCGGGGCATCGGTTCCCGTCCCTCTCTCGCGCACCGTGTGAAGCCGATCGGTCCCCGCCGCCGCCTCTGCCGCGCTTGACCAACTCTCCGCCCACCGATAGAACGCCCGCTTTTCCCGCGATCCGCACCCGTAGCTCAATTGGATAGAGCACCGGCCTACGAAGCCGGGGGTTGAAGGTTCGAGTCCTTCCGGGTGCGCCATTTCCGCGGATCGAGAGCCGATGACGACGCCGCGACCCCACAGCGAAGCGGACGACGAGCGCTTCATGGCGCTCGCGCTCGTCGAAGCCGAGCGCGCGGAGGCCGCGGGCGAGGTCCCGGTCGGCGCGGTGATCGTCGCGGCGGGCGCCGTCATCGGCCGCGCGCACAACCAGGTGCGCCAGCTGCGCGACCCGACGGCGCACGCGGAGATGCTCGCGATCACTCAGGCGGCGGCGGCGCTCGAGAACGAGCGCCTGGCCACCGCAACGTTGTACGTCACGCTCGAGCCGTGCTCGATGTGCGCCGGCGCGTTGGTCTTGTCGCGCGTCGACCGCGTCGTGTTCGGCGCGCACGATCCGAAAGCCGGCGCGTGCGGCTCGGTGCTCGACGTGGTGCACGAACCGCGCCTGAACCACCGCCCGGCGGTGACGACGGGCGTGCTCGCGGAACGCTCGGCGGCCCTGCTCTCGCGCTTCTTCAGCTCGAAGCGCGCGACGCCGGCCGCGGCGGGAGGCGACTGAACGGAACATGACGGTCCGCGCGGCGCGAGGCTCGCGCCGCACGGGCTTCGGAGAGGTGCCAGAGCGGTCGAATGGGCTGGTCTCGAAAACCAGTGACTCGCTTGCGGGTCCGAGGGTTCGAATCCCTCCCTCTCCGCCACTACAAAGGTGCTCGGGTCTCGGCGAAACGCGCCGCGACGCGAGAGCCGACGGACAAGAGCCGGAGAGGTGTCAGAGCGGTCGAATGAGCACGCTTGGAAAGCGTGTAGGTGGGTTTACCTGCCTCAAGGGTTCAAATCCCTTCCTCTCCGCCATACATAGGATGTGACGCGCTCGACCTGGAAGGTCGGGCCCCGGCCGACGGGGAACTGTGAACCTGGTCAGGCCCTGACGGGAGCAGCCATCAGCAGATTCTCCCCGGGTGGTCCGGGGTCCGATTTTCCCGGTCGGGCGCGCACTCCAACTCTCGAGTCGACACCCCGCGCATGAGCTACCTCGTCCTCGCCCGCAAGTACCGGCCGCGCCGCTTCGACGAAGTCGCGGGGCAGCCGGCCGTGGCGATGACGCTGAAGAACGCGATCACCCTCGATCGCATCGCGCACGCCTACCTGTTCGCCGGTCCGCGCGGCGTCGGCAAGACGTCGCTCGCCCGCATCCTCGCCGCGGCGCTCTGCTGCGAGGCGGGCGAAGCGAAAGACGGCGGCAAGAGCGACAAGAAGTCGAAGACCGCCACGGCGCCCGTCGTCGACCCCTGCGGCAAGTGCGAGCGCTGCGTCGCGATCCAGAAGGGCAGCGACCTCGACGTCGTCGAGATCGACGCCGCCTCCAACCGCGGCATCGACGACATCCGGCAACTGCGCGACAAGGCGCGCGTCGCGCCGATGCGCGGCACCCGCAAGGTGTACATCGTCGACGAGTGCCACCAGCTGACGTCCGAGGCGTTCAACGCGCTGCTCAAGACCCTCGAGGAGCCGCCCGCGCACGTGCTGTTCGTGCTCGCGACGACCGAGCTCGAGCGCGTCCCGGACACGATCCGCTCGCGCTGCCAGACCTTCGAGTTCCGCCGCGTGCCGGACGGGGAGATCGCCGCGCGTCTTGCCGCCATCTGCACCGCCGAGAAGATCGCCGCCGAGGACGCCGCGCTCGCGGCGGCGGCGCGCGCGGCGCGCGGCGGCATGCGCGACGCGCAGTCCCTGCTCGACCAGTTGATCACGCTCGGCGGCGGCTCGGTGAAGCTCGCGGACGTCCGCGCCGTCACCGGCGCGCTCGCGCCCGACGTGGTCGCCGACCTGCTCGACTCCATCGTGGGCGGCGACCTCGCCCGCGTGCTCGGCGTGCTCGACCGCCTCGACCGCGCGGGCATCGACGCGGCCGAAGTGCT
>CAZOLL010000257.1:0-6400 GCA_964580365.1 uncultured Phycisphaeraceae bacterium | reverse complement strand
GAACACCGAGATCACGCCGGAGTACGGCGAGCCCGGGTCCTGCCGCGGGCCGTAGACGTTGAAGTAGCGCAGGACGACGGTGTGCAGGCCGTAGCTGGCTGCGAACGCCTTCACGTACTGCTCGCCGGCGAGCTTCGCGGCCGCGTAGGGCGAGAGCGCCTCGGTGCGCTGCGACTCCTTCTTCGCGGAGTCGTCACCGTTGCCGTAGGCGGACGACGAGCCGGCGAACACGAAGCGGGACACCTTCGGCGACTTCGCGCGGCGCGCCGCGTCGAGCAGCGCGAGCGTGCCGTCGACGTTGACGCGGTTCACGCGCACGGGATCCTCGACGGAGAGCTGCACCGATGCGATCGCCGCGTGGTGGAAGACCGCGTCGCACCCGGCGACCGCGCGCTCGGCGACCGCGGGCTCGGCGCAATCGCCGCGCACGACCTCGATCTTCGCGGCGATCTCCGCGAGGTTCGATTCCTTGCCGGTGCTGAAATCGTCGAGCACGCGCACGGACCATCCGTCCGCGAGCAGCGCGCGCGCGAGGTGCGAGCCGATGAACCCGGCGCCGCCCGTGACGAGAGCCTTGCCGCTCATCGCGCGCTCCCGGCGGTGACTTCGCGCGGGAGGAAGCGACGCACGAGGTCGGCCGCGATGCGCTCGCCGGCCTTGCCGTCCCACATCGGCGGCACGCCGATCTTCGAGCGGTCCACCGCGAGCATGCGGTTCGCGGCGTCGGACACGCGGCTCGGGTCGTTGCCGGCGAGCACGTTGCCGCCCATCTCGATCGTGATCGGTCGCTCGGTGTTCTCGCGCAGCGTGACGCACGGCAGCTTCAGGACCGTCGCTTCCTCTTGGATGCCGCCGGAGTCGGTGAGCACGAGCGCCGCCCTATCCATCAGTCCGAGGAAATCGAGGTAGCCGAGCGGCTCCGTGCGGCGGATCGCCGGTGTGCTCTCGAGCGTGTGCTCGAGGCCGAACTCCGCGAGTCGCGCGCGCGTGCGCGGGTGCATCGGCCACACGATCGGTAGGCGGGTGGCGACGCGGCGGAGCGCGTCGACGACGCGCGCGAGCGGCGCGGCCTCGTCGACGTTGCTCGGCCGGTGGAGCGTGCACACCGCGAAGGGCGCGGAGTCCAGGCCGAGCGAGCGCGCGAGGCCGAGGCCCGCGGAGCGTGCGCGCTCGCGATGCACGAGGAGCGAGTCGATCATCGTGTTGCCAGCCATGACGACGTCCGAGCCGCGGCGGCCCTCGCGATCGAGGTGCTCGATGCCGGCGGGCTCGGTGACGTAGCACACGTCGGCGAGCCGGTCGGTCAAGATCCGGTTCAGCTCCTCCGGCATGGTGCGGTCGAACGAGCGCAGGCCGGCCTCGACGTGCGCGACCGGGATCGACGCCTTCGCCGACACGAGCGCCGCGGCCAGCGTCGAGTTCACATCGCCCACCACGACCACCGCCGCCGGGCGCCGCCCCGCCGAGACCTCCGCGTCGAGGAACGCCTCGAATCGCGCCATCACCTCGCCGGTCTGCTTCGCGTGCGAACCCGAACCGACGCCGAGGTTCTCGTCCGGCTCGGGCAGGCCGAGATCGCGGAAGAACAGGTCGGACATCCGCGCGTCGTAGTGCTGCCCGGTGTGGACGAGGACCGGCCGCACGCGACGCAAGGCCGCGAGCGCGCGCAGGACCGGCGCGGCCTTCATGAAGTTCGGACGAGCCCCCACCACGATCACGATGCGCGGCAGGGATTCGTTCTCGGAAGCGCTCACGTCGGTTCTTTCGCCTCGATCGGCAACATCACGTCTCGGTACCACGTCACGAACCGCGTGAGCCCTTCGTCCACGTCGACCTGCGGCTTGAAGCCGAGCAGACGCTCGGCCTTCGACACGTCCGCGTAGGTCACCGGCACGTCGCCGGGTTGGTCGGGCATGCGGTTCAAGATCGCTTTTCGGCCGACTCGGGCCTCGATCTTCTCCACGAGCTGCTTCAGCGATACGGTTCGCGAGCCGCCGAGGTTGAAGATCTCGAACCCCTTCGCCCGGTCGACCGAGCGCATCACGCCGTCGACGATGTCGTCGACGAACGTGTAATCGCGCGTGGTCGAGCCGTCGCCGAAGAACGGGATCGGCTTTCCGTGGTGGATCAGCCGCGTGAACTGGTGGATCGCCATCTCGGGGCGCTGGCGCGGACCATAGACCGTGAAGAACCGCAGGCACGCGATCTCGAGACCGAACAGGTGGTGATAGGAGTGGCAGAGGACCTCTCCGGCGCGCTTCGTCGCGGCGTACGGCGACACCGGCCGATCCGCGATCTGGTCTTCCTTGAACGGGACGTCCTTGCTGCCGCCGTACACCGACGACGACGAGCCGAACGCCAGCCGGCGGCAGCCCGCGCGACGCATCGCCTCGAGCAGGCGCATCGTGCCGGTGAGATTGACGTCGGAGTAGAGCATCGGGTCCTGGATCGACGGGCGCACGCCGGCCATCGCCGCGAGATGCACCACGGAGTCGATCGGCCGCGTCGCGAACGCGCGGTTCAGGAACTCGGCGTCGCGCAGGTCCCCTTCGAGGAAGGTGAACCGCGGGTTCTTCGCCAGCTTCTCCAGGTTCTTGCGCTTCAGCCGCGGGTCGTAGAACGGCTGGAAGTTGTCGAAGCCCACCACCGTGTCGCCGCGCGCGGTCAGCGCCTCGCACAGGTTCGACCCGATGAACCCGGCGGCGCCGGTGACCAGGATCGTCTTCATCTCTCTCGTCTCCTCCGCGTCCGTTCCCGCGTCCGTTCGATCACAAGGTCACGACGTCGCCGCGGTCGCGGCAGCCTTCGGTCGCGTTGCGCGCGTCCACCACCAGCGGAACGCGCTCCACCAGCTTCTTCCAGTCGATGCCCGAATGATCGGTGACGATCACCGCGCAGTCGGTGGCGACGAGCGCGTTCTCGTCGAGCGGGACGGACGTCATGTCCTCGCCGTGGTAGGTCAACCGCGGAACATGAGGATCGTGGTAGCGGATCTCGGCGCCGTGCCGGCGGAGCTGCTGGATGACGTCGATCGCCGGCGACTCGCGCACGTCGTCGATGTCCTTCTTGTACGCGACGCCGATCACGAGCAGCCGTGCGCCCTTCAGGGTGCGGCCGCGCTCGTTCAACGCCGTGAACACGCGGTTCACGACGTGCGCCGGCATCGCGCGATTCACTTCCTCCGCCAGCTCGATGAAGCGCGCGCGGTAGTCGAGCGAGCGCATCTTCCATGAGAGGTAGAGCGGGTCGATCGGCAGGCAGTGTCCGCCGAGGCCGGGCCCCGGCCAAAAGGGCATGAAGCCGAACGGCTTGGTCGCCGCGGCGCGGATCACCTCGAAGACGGCGATCGAGAGGCGGTCGCACATCAGCGCCATCTCGTTCACGAGCCCGATGTTCACCGAGCGGAAGGTGTTCTCGAGCATCTTCACCATCTCGGCGGTGCGTGCGTTGGACACCGGCACCACGTGGTCGACCGCCGCGCCGTAGACGAGCCGCGCGGCCTGGGTGCATGCGGGAGTGACGCCGCCGACGACCTTCGGCGTCGTCTTCAACGTGTGGTCCTTGCGGCCGGGATCGATGCGTTCCGGCGAGAACGCGAGGAAGAAGTCCTTCCCCGTGACGAGGCCGGTCGATTCGAGCTGCGGCTGCACCAACTCTTCGGTGGTGCCCGGGTAGGTCGTGCTCTCGAGCGCGATCAGCTGGCCGCGCCGCAGGTTCGCGCGGAGACGCTCGGTCACCGACTGGACCGCGGAGAGATCCGGCTCGCGGAACTTCGAGAGCGGCGTCGGCACGCACACCGAGATCGCGTCGCAGCGCTTCAGCACGCTCGCGTCGGAGGTGGCGCGGAAGCGGCCGGCGCGCACCGGGCCCGCGACCTCTGCCGTCTTGACGTCGTCGATGTAGGACTCGCCCGCGTTCAGCCGCGCGATCTTCGTCTCGTCGAGCTCGAGTCCGATCGTCTCGAAGCCGACTGCCGCGAACCGCACGGCGAGCGGCAAGCCGACGTACCCGAGACCGACGACGCCGACGACGAGGTCCTTCGCGCGCACTTTCGCCTCGAGGGCCTCGAGGGCCACGAGGGCGGCGTGGGCTTCACGCTCGCTCATCGCGCTCATTCGACCGTGACGCTCTTCGCGAGGTTGCGCGGCTTGTCGATGTCGCAGCCGCGCAGGTCGGCGATCCAGTAGGCGAGCAACTGCAGCGGGATCGCGTTGACGATCGGCGACAGCTCCTCGTCGACGGCGGGCACGGGCAGCACGAGGTCGGCGAGCTTCGCGATCTCTTCGGACTCGCGGTCGGCGACGGCGATCACCTGGCCGCCGCGCGCCTTCACCTCCTGGATGTTCGAGACGACCTTCTCGAAGACGCGGCCGCGCGTCGCGAGGACGACGACCGGGAGGTTCTTGTCGATGAGCGCGATCGGGCCGTGCTTCATCTCGCCCGCCGGGTAGCCCTCGGCGTGGATGTACGAGATCTCTTTCAGCTTCAGCGCGCCCTCGAGCGCGATCGGGTAGTTGATCCCGCGCCCGAGGAAGAGGAAATCGTTCGCGCGCGCGAAGCGCTCGGCCGCCTCCTTCACCGCGGAGCTGCAGAGGAGCGTCTCGTCGAGCTTCACCTTGAGCTGCCGCAGGCGCTCGACGCGCGCGCCCGCGGCGGCGCCGACGATGCGCCCGACGCGGCGTCCGAGGTCGAGCGCGAGCATGTGGAGCGCCGCGAGCTGCGTCGTGAACGCCTTCGTCGACGCGACGCCGATCTCGGGGCCGGCGTCGGTGAGCACGGCGGCGTCCGACTCGCGCGCGAGCGACGAGCCCTGGACGTTCACGATCGAGAGCAGCTTCGCGCCGCGCTCGCGCACCGGGCGCACCGCGGTCAGCGTGTCGAGCGTCTCGCCGGACTGCGAGATCGCGAGCACGAGGTGGCGCTTCGCCAGCACCGGGTCGCGGTAGCGGAACTCGGAGCCGTAGTCGACTTCGACGGGCAGGCCGGTGGCCGCCTCGATGAGGAACTTGCCGACGAGGCCCGCGTGCCACGACGTGCCGCACGCGACGATCGTGATGCGCTCGATCTCGCGCGGCTCGAGGCCGAGTCGGTCGAGCGCCTCGACGCGCACCGACATGCCGTCGGTCGCGAGGTGGCGCTGGATCGTCTTCGCGACGACCGCGGGCTGCTCGTCGATCTCCTTCAGCATGAAGTGGCGGTATCCGCCCTTCGCGGCGGCCTCGACGTCCCAGTCGATGCGGTGCGTGACCACCGAGCGCTCGGCGCCGTCCGCGCCGAGCACGCGAATCGCGTCGGGCGTGATCTCGACGACCTCGCCGTTCTCGAGGTACGCGACGTCGCGCGTGTGCGGGAGCAGCGCGGAGACGTCGGACGCGAGGAAGTTCTCGCCCTTGTCGGGCTCGCCCCTGCCGACGACGAGCGGCGAGTCCTTCCGGCCGCCCACCAGCACGCCCGGCCGCCGCTTGTCGAGCACGACGAACGAGTAGGTGCCCGAGATCTCGGCGAGCGAGCGGCGCACCGCGGAAACGAGGTCGCCCGACTTCAGGTGCTCTTCCACCAGATGCGGAAGGATCTCGGAGTCGGTGTCCGACGAGAAGCGATGGCCGAGGCCCTTCAATCGTGCGCGCAGGAGTTCGTGGTTCTCGATGATCCCGTTGTGGATCACCGCGACGTCGCCCGTGCAGTCTTGGTGCGGATGCGCGTTCCTCTCGACCGGCGGGCCGTGCGTCGCCCAGCGCGTGTGGCCCATGCCGGTGTTGCCGTGGATCGAGAGCGCGTCGACGTCGGCCGCGAGGTTCTCGATCCTGCCCTCGCGCCGCACGACACGGAGCTGGCCGTTCATGATCACGGCGATGCCGGCGGAGTCGTAGCCGCGGTACTCGAGGTGCCGGAGCCCCTCGACGATCCGCTTCGCCACGTCACTCCGCGCTGCGCAGCCGAAGATCCCGCACATCAGGAACCGCCGGCGCCGTCCTTCAAGCGCTGCATCTGCTTCTTGAAAAACGAGAGCGTCGTGTCGAGCCCTTCGGCGAGCGACACCTTCGGCTCCCAGCCCAGGAGCTTCCGCGCGCGCGAGATGTCGGGCTGGCGGATCTTCGGGTCGTCGACCGGCAGCGGCTTGTTCGTGACCTGGCTCTTCGAGCCGGTCAGTTCGAGCACGCGCTTCGCGAACTCGGAGATCGTGATCTCGTGCGGGTTGCCGATGTTGACCGGCAGCGATTCTTCCGAGCGCGACAGGCGCACGATGCCGTCGATCAGGTCCGACACGAAGCAGAACGAACGCGTCTGCGACCCGTCGCCGAACACGGTGACCGGCTCGCCGCGCAGGGCCTGCAGCATGAACGTCGGCAGCGCGCGGCCGTCGTTCAGGCGCATGCGCGGGCCGTAGGTGTTGAAGATG
>CAZOLL010000256.1:0-6408 GCA_964580365.1 uncultured Phycisphaeraceae bacterium | reverse complement strand
CGAGAGACCGCGCTCCGCCGCGATGGAGAACAGCCCGCCGCCGCCCGTGTCGGCCGCGATCTTCTCGCGCAGCCGCTCGCGCGTGCCGCGGCGCTCCGCCGGCTTGAGCGAGCGCCACCACGCGGCCGCCGCGGCGGCGACGCGGTCGATCGCCTCCGCGTCCGTCCCGGACCGGGACAGCGCGTGCGTGAGATCGGCGAACACGTCGGCGACGGGCGAACCGGTGTGGACGGGCAGGACGCTTCTCCTTGCGTCTCGGGCGGCGCGCGCGCAGCAGACGTCACGCGCGCGCCCGAGTCCGGTGTTGTTCGGATCCCCGGAGGGTCGTCTTGAGTGCGAGATCCGCCGGGCGGAAAAACGACGCCGCTACGATGCCGCTCATGGCGTTCATCGAACCTCGCACCTTGAAGGGTTTCCGCGATTACCTGCCGGAGGCGATGCTCCCGCGCGAGCGGCTCGTCGACATCGCGCGTCGCGTGTACCGCGGGTACGGCTTCGCGCCGATCGACACCCCCGCGCTCGAGTACGAGGAGATCCTCCGCGGCAAGGGCGGCGAGGAGAGCGACAAGCAGATGTACGCGTTCGAGGATCACGGCGGGCGCCGTGTCGCGCTGCGGTTCGACCTCACGGTCCCGCTCGCGCGCTTCGTCGCGCAGCACCACGCGGAGCTGCCGCTGCCGTTCAAGCGCTACCACGTCGCGCCCGTGTGGCGCGGCGAGAACACGCAGCGCGGCCGCTACCGCGAGTTCATGCAGTGCGACTTCGACACGATCGGCACCGAGAGCCTCACCGCCGACATCGAGACGGCGCTCGTGATCCACGACCTGTTCCGTGCGATCGGGTTCGAGAAGTTCACGATCCGGGTGAACAATCGGCGGCTGTTGTCGGGCGTGCTGGAGCGCCTCGACCTCGCCTCGCGATCGAGCGCGGTCCTCCGCTGCATCGACAAGCTCGACAAGATCGGCACTGACGGAGTGCGCGCCGAGCTGGTCGCCGCCGCCGGTGCGTCCGACGCGCAAGCGAACGACGTGCTGCGCCTCGCGCGCGTGTCCGGCTCACCCGCGGCGATGCTCGCGGAGCTCGCGCCGCTGGTTCAAGGCAACGCGACCGGCGAGCGCGGGGCGTCCGAGTTGCGCCAGCTGCTCGATGGGTTCGCGGCGGCGGGCGCCGACTTCACCCGTCTGCAGCTCGACGTCTCGATCGCGCGCGGACTCGACTACTACACCGGCACAGTGTTCGAGACGCGGCTCGACGATCTGCCCGGCATCGGGTCGGTGTGCTCCGGCGGCCGCTACGACGACCTCGCGTCGCTCTACACGAAGCAGCGCCTGCCCGGCATCGGCGCGTCGCTCGGCCTCGACCGCCTGCTCGCCGCGATGGAAGAGCTGAAGATGGTCGAAGGCACCGCGGCGCCCGCGCCGGTGTTCCTCGCGTTCTTCTCGGAAGGGAAGCGCGACGAGTACCTGAAGCTCGCGGCGTCACTGCGCAAGGAAGGGATCGGCGTCGAGCTGTTCCCCGAAGCGAAGAAGCTCGGCCAGCAGTTGAAGTTCGCGGACCGCAAGGGCTTCAAGCTCGCCGTGATCGTCGGCGACGACGAGTGGGCGAAGGGCGAGGCGCAGGTGAAGGATTTGAAGAGCGGAGGGAGCAAGTCAGTCCCGCTCGGCGCGCTCGCGCACGAGCTGCGGATAGCGCTCGGGGGAAACTGATTTCCGGGAGCGAACTCGAACTCGAGTCGCGAGAACGAGACTCGGCCCCGAGCCCGTGATTCGCGACTCGGGCCTCGTGCGACTCCCGCACTCCCCCCGCGGCCCCCGAGTTCGCGCGCCAAAAGAAGAACCGAAACCCTCCCGCGCGAACGACGGTCGCCGCTCAGATCAACGCCGCGGTGTCCGCCCCCATCCGCTGCTCCGGGTCGACCGGCTTGCGCGGCAGGCCGGCATCTTCGCGCACGGTCTCGATCGCTTCCTCGAGATCGACGAACACTCGCACCCCGCCGTCGAGTGTCGCGAGTTCCGCGCGCTCGATGATCCCACGCGGCTGGGGCTCGAGCCCGGCGACGATCACGCGCGCGCCGGAACTACGGAGCTGACGGATGGCCGAGCGCAGCGCGACGAGGCCCGACACGTCCATCGCGGGCACGTCGCCGAGGTGCAGGATCACCGCCTTGCAGTCGTCGTGGATCCGCTGCAGCGCGGACACCGCCTTCTCGGCGGCGCCGAAGAAGAGCGGACCGGCGATCTCGTAGAACAGCACGCCCTGCGGCAGGTCGTGGCTCTGCGACTCGATCGGCGGGAGGAGTCGCGTCGACGAGATCTCCGCCATGCGCCTCATGAACAAGAGCGCGGCGAGCACGATGCCCACGCCGACCGCGAGCACCATGTCGAAAACCACCGTGAGACCGAAGCAGGTGAGCAGCACCGCAAGGTCGCTGCGCGGCGCGATCCGCACCATGTAGAGGAAGTGCCGCGCGTCACTCATGTTCCAAGCCGCGATCAACAACAACGCCGCGAGCGCGGACATCGGCAGGTATGCGAGCCAGCGGCCGAGCGCGAGCATCGCGAGCAGCACCACGAACGCGTGCACCACCGCGGCGCTCCGCGTTCGCGCGCCGGCGCGAACGTTCGTCGCCGTGCGCGCGATCGCGCCGGTCGCGGCGATGCCGCCGAAGCATGGCGCGAGCAGGTTGCCGATTCCCTGCCCGATCAACTCGCGGTTCGGGTCGTGCTTCGTGCCGGCCATGCCGTCCGCGACGACCGCGCAGAGGAGCGACTCGATCGCGCCGAGGAGCGCGATCGTCAGCGACGGCCCGACCAGCTCGCGGAAGTGCTCGAAGGTGAACGGCGAGACGCGGCCATCCGCGTCCGGCAGCCGCCACGGCAACGAGAAGCTCGGCAGCACGTCCGGGATCCCGCCGTGCACCGCGCCCAGCTCGTCGGTCCACGAGAAGCGACTGCCGATCGTCGCGACCCGCGCGCCGGGCATCCACCGCTCGATCGCCCAGGCCAGGACGGCCGCGGCAGGCAGAACGAGCAGCGCCGGCGGCAGCTTGTGCACGAACCGCGGCAGCACGACGAGCCCGGCCAGCGCGAAGACGCCGACGGCGAGGTCCGGTCCGTTCGCGTTCGGCACCGCGCGCGCCAGCGCCGCCACTTTCTCCCAGAAGTGCTCCTGCGAGGTCACGACGTCGAGCCCGAGGAAGTCCTTCATCTGCAAGGTCGCGATGACCACCGCGATGCCCGCGGTGAACCCGGTCGTCACCGGGTACGGGATGAACTGCACGAGGCGCCCGAGCTGCGCGAGCCCCATCAAGAGGAGGATCGCTCCCGCCATGAACGTCGCGACGAGCAGGCCCTCGAGCCCGAACCGCGCGGAGATCGGGACGAGCAGCGCGACGAACGCCGCGGTCGGCCCGCTGACGTTGAAGCGCGAGCCGCCGAACGCCGCGCACGCGGCGCCGGCGAAGATCGACGTGTAGAGGCCGTGCTGCGGAGCGACGCCGCTCGCGATCGCGAGCGCCATCGCGAGCGGGAGCGCCAGGACTCCGACGACGAGACCGGCGAGGACGTCGGCTTTGAGGTGGTCGAAGCGGGTGCGATGCGGCATGGGAAACCACCGGCAAAGTAGAAGGCGAGTTCAACATTCGAGCGATCCACGATGCCGGAGTGTCACCCGAATTCCGTCCCTCGGGTTCGGGGACTGCTACTCTCCCATCGTGCGCCGTCTCCTCCGCGCCCTCGTCGTCGTCGCGATCGTCGTCGCGCTCGTTGCCTTCGCCGGCGGTCGCTTGGCGGCTCCGGTCGCGCGGGATCGTCTGCTCGCGGCACTTCGCAAGACGTTCTCGACCGAGGTGTCCGTCGAGGATGTCTCCTTCGACATCCTCTCCCTGCGCGTGAACGTCACCGGTCTGCGTATCGCGGACGCGCCGGGCTTCGGGTCGGAACCGATGATCGAGATCCCCTCCGCTTCCGGCGCGCTCGACTCGATCGCGAGCGCGTTCGGGACGCCGAGCGTTTCGGCGGACGTCGCGCCGGGCGCGGTCGTGCGCCTCGCGTTCGCGGTGGACGGGACGCTGAACCTCGACGCGGCGCGCGTGAAGGCGCCGCCGAGCACGTCGCCGGTGCACCTGGAACTGCACGCGATCCAAGTGCGCAACGCGCGCGTCACCCTGCTCGACCGCACGGCCGACGGCGCGGCGACGACGTTCGAGCTCGAAGGCTTCGATGTCGCCCTGCATGACCTCGTTGTCGGCGGGCGTTCGCAGCACGACGCTGATCTCCGCGTCCGCGGATGGTTACGAGCGGCCGATGGCGAACGCGCGCCGCTCGTGCTCGCGGCCGCGATCGCAAGGCCACCCGATGCGGCGCAAAGCATGCGCGCGCGCTTCGAGGCCGTCGGCCTCGACCTCGGCCCGCTCCGCGAGCGCGGGACGGAGCTGCGCACGTTGATCGGCGGACGATTCGTCGACCTCGGCGTCGACCTCGTTCTCGCGGATCAACGCCTCGATGTCCGCGCCGACACGCTCTCGTCGGGCGGCGAGAAGATGCACGTCGCGATCACGGGCCCCGTGACGAGCCCGACGATCGAGGATCCGCACGGGCTCCTCGCGCGCGTGCCCGCCGAAAAACTGCGTCGTCTCGGGCGCGCCGGGCTCTCCGCGGCCGGCGCCGTCGTCGAGGGCGGCGAGCGCGCGATCGAAACGGTCGGCGAGCTCGGAGTCGCGGCCGTCGACACGACGACGGATACCGTCGAGTCGGTCGTCGGCGGCGCGCGCGACGCCGCGAAGGAGGTCGGCGAGCTGGCGACGAAGCCGGCCGAGATCCCCGGCGCGGTCGCCGGCGCGGTCGAATCGGTCGGCAAAGGCGCGTTCGACCTGCTGAAGGGGACCGTCGAGAAGGGCAAGGACCTCGTGACCGGCACCGCCGAGACCGCGCAACAGGTGGTGACCAAGACGGTGAAAGACGTGTTCCTCGAGACGCCGGGAGAAGCGCAGGCCCGACGCGCTGCGCAAGTCGCGAGCTTCGTCGTCGCCGTGCGCCGTGCGCTCGAGTTCCGCGCCGCGATCGCGCGCGAGCAGGGCGACGTCGCGTGCGCCGCACGCATCGAACGGGAACTCGCCGACGACGGCTCGGGCGACTGAGCCCCGGTCCGCGGGTTCATTCGACGCTTGGCAAGTCGCAGTCGTGTCGGGGCGCCTTCGAAAGATCCCCGATCCGCAAGCAGGCAGAACGAGTCGTTCGGCGCCGCGAGCCGCCTCGGAGCGACGAATCGGGACGTCGCTCGCCCGCGACATCCCGTCCCCGGGGCGGACAAGACACCGCGCGTTCTGCGTGGGACGCCGGTAGACTCCCGCGATTCGTGCCGGCCGGGCGCATTGACGCCGCCCGGGAACACCGCAGGACTCGAGCAGAACGGGTCGCGAGCGTCAGTGCACTCACGCTTCGGGTGAGGCTTCTTGGAACCAGAACGCTCGGTCACACCGGCGCCCGCCGCTCGCGGTCTCTCGCGTTCGGGCGCCGTCGAACATCTTCCATGGACGTGGAGCTGGCTCCGCTGGCAGGTCGGCGAGGGCTGGACCCTCTTCTGGGTCGTCTGGATCCACGTGTTCGCGGCCGTCGGGCTCGTGCTCTTTCCGCTCCCCGGCTGGCCGGTCGCGATCGGCGCCTACATGCTGATGTGGCTCGGCGGGCTCGGCACCACGATCGGCTACCACCGCGGCCTCGCGCACCGTGCGCTCAAGCTGCATCCGGTCGTCGAGACCGTGCTGATCGCGCTCGCGATCTTCAACGGCTCCGGTTCGCCCGCGAGCTGGACCGCGAACCACCGGCTTCATCACGCGAAGGCCGACAGCGAGGAGGACATCTCGAGCCCGCGGGTCGGCGGGTTCTGGTGGTCGCACCTGCGCTGGCTGTGGCAGTCGTCGCAGAGTCCCGTGCGCCGCTGGGCGCCGGACCTCGACCGTCCGCTCTATGCGTTCTGGACGCGCTGGCAGATTCCCATCCTCGCGCTCTCGTTCTGCGTCGGCCTGCCGTTCGGCTGGCCCGCATTCTTCTGGCTCGGCGCGATCCGCCTCACGTTCTCGCTGCACGGCCAGTGCTTCGTGAACTCGCTCGCGCACATGAAGAAGGTGGCGCCCGGCGAGGACTCGTCGCAGAACCTGCGCTGGCTCGCCGTCGTGCAGTCGTTCCAGGGTGAGAACTGGCACGGGAATCATCACGCGCACCCGACTTCCGCGCGGCTCGGATGGACGTGGCGTCAGGTGGACGTCGGATGGTGGGTGATTCTCGGGCTCGAGAAGTTGGGGTTGGCGAAAGAGGTTCGCCGGCCGCGGGCTGCGCTTTCGAAAGCGGCTTGAGGCAGCGGGCGCTGCGGGGCGTGGCGTTCGCCACCGGAACACGGGGGCTGCGCGCC
>CAZOLL010000255.1:0-6485 GCA_964580365.1 uncultured Phycisphaeraceae bacterium | reverse complement strand
AATCTACGCCTATGGGATGCGCTTCCGGCCGCGCTTCGCGAAATCGAACTACTCGCGTCCGACGCCGGACGTCGAGCCCGTGATGCGCTACCCCGTCGACGAGACGATCTTCGGCGCGTTCGACACGTCGGGCAGCGTGATGGAGTGGCTCGACGCGTGGTACCGCGACGGCGAGGCGTACCGCCGCGCCGCGGGCGGCTCGTGGGGACAGTCGGACCCCGACAATGCGTTCCTCGTGCAGGGAGGGATCGGCGCGCGCCCGGAGCAGGCGTGGAACATCGTCGGATTTCGGTTGGTCGCGCGGCCGAGGCGATGAGGCGCGCGTTCGGTTGCGTGCGGCCGGGGTTCGCTTCTCAAGCACCGGCACGGGCACGCTTCCCCTCCCGCTCGCGCTCCCGCGGGTTCGTTACTCCACCAACCCCCGCTCGAACTCCTCGCGCGTCGCTGCCGCCAGTGCGAGATCGAACCACCGATCCAGGACACCCGGATCGCTCATCGCACCGAGCACGCTCGGAAGTCGCGCAAGAAACTCTGGCTCGCTCCCGAACCGCGCGCGGGCCACGCGGGCGATCGTGTCCCGCACGGTGTCCACCCGGCCCTCCGTGCGGCCCTTCTCCATCGCGCGGACCTCCATCGGACACAAGATTTCCATGCGCGGTCCCTCCATGCGACGAATCTCGGCCTCGAATCGAGCGTCCAGATCATCCGGCAGCCGCAGCAACCATGTCAACAACCGCCAAAGCTTTCGCACGTTCTCGGGCGTGAATCGCGAGTCCCGCAGCAACGCGCGCGCAAGCCGCGTCTTCGCGCTCAGCCGGGTCTCGTCGGGCCGCGTGTGACGCGTGCGGCGCTCGGCCGCGATCAACAGGAACAGCGCATTTCCAGACGTCTCGAGATCGTCCAGCGCCGACCCGAAGTCCGCGAGCTTGACCGTCGAGAACTCGAAGCGCAGCACAGTGCCGAACGCGGAGAGCTCGAACGCCCGCGGCCGCCATCCCGGATCCTCGTCGGCGAGCACCGCGATCGACACGATCGGTCGCGCGAACTTCTCGCGGATGCGTGTCCAGTACCCGAACATCCGCGCCGCGAACTCCGCGTCGGGCGCGCTCTGCACCTCGACATGAACGAAGAGAACGCCGTCCTCTCCGGTCTTCAGGCGAACGCGCGCGAGCTTGTCGACGAACCGCACGCCGGCCGATTCGTCGGGCGCGGCCGGTTGGAACTCCTTGTCGACCGCTTCGACCCCCGCGTCCCAATCGATCGCCGCCTCGGCATCCGGCGATGCGAGCCGAACGACGTCGCGCAGCGCGAGGTCGAGCGCCTCCTTCCAGAAGCCGTCGAAGTCGTGCGCGTCGAGTTCGTTCGCCACTCGCGCCACGACGTCGCGAAGGGCGCACGGTTACAAACCAATTCGACGCCGTTGGGCGAGGACGTGCCGATTCCCGTGTCAGTGCCCGGAAGCCAGCGCCTCTCGAGACCGGCGACGCCTCGCCCGGCACTCAGGGCTGCACGACACCCCGATACAGATTCGTGATGTTCCCCCACGCCGTGGTCCCGATTGGCACGGTCGCCGTCTGCACCCCGAACGCGAGGCCGACGAGCGTGGGCATCACCGGAACCGTCGCGATGACGGGCGTGCCGACGGGGATCGGAGTCGGCACCACGATCAGCGTCGTCTTGCCCGCCGTGATGAAGCCGTGCGGTTGCGTGTAGAGCACGCCGTCGAGGAAGCCGACGAGATAGAAGGACAACCCGGGGAGCGATTGCACGGTGAACGTCAACGTCTCGCCGAGCTGCGGCTCGCCGGTGACGGTCATGCGCCAATGCGCGAGTTCGTACGCGCCCATGTCCGGCAGCGCGACGCTGTTGATGTCGTCGTCGAGCAGGCGCGAGTTCTCCTCGTGGTCCTTCACCGCGACGGATGCATAGGCGAGGTCCGCGTGGTCGAGCATCGCCGAGCCGGTCGTGAGATGCAGGTCGCCGCCGGCCTCGTCGACGAACGCGGGGATCTGGAACAGGTTGCCGTAGGAGCCGGCGAGGATCGGGTCGCCGTTCGACGCGACGACCTGCGCGCCGGTGGGGCTCACGAAGTTGAAGAAGTTGCCGCCGAGGTTGCCCCACGAGATGCAGCCGGTGACGAGACCGACGTAGGGGCCGAGGTCCCACAAGCCCGCGCCGCCGTTGCCGACCGACGTCGCGTGCGCGAGCTCCTGGCTGCCGCCGCCGAGCAGGATCCCGGCGCCCGCATTGGCGAACGCCACGAGGTTGAACATCGGCTCCGGCGCGTGCGCGGAGATGTAGAAGCCCGTGAAGCCGCTCCTCTCGACGCGGACGGAGCGCAGCGTCGCCTGCGCCGAATGGCATTGAAGGTTCGGGAAGCCGCCGTTGCCGCCGAAGCGCACGAGCGAGTACTCGATGACGGACGCGCTACCGGGGTTGATGCGGATGCCGTACCAATCGAGGCCCGCTCCCACGCTCGGCCCGTCGCCGTTCGTGTCGCCGGCGAACTGATCGTCCTTGAACGACGTGAACACGACCGGCCGCGCCCCCGCGCCGCGCGCGAGCAGCGCGCCGTAGGCGTCGATGATCAAGTGGTTGTATCGGGGCTTCACGACGACGCCCGGCAAGAGCGTGACCGACGCCCCGACCGGGATCGTCAGGTGCGAGTCGAGCACCAGCACGCCGTTGATCAGGTTCGACAGTCCCATCACCGCGTTGCCGCTCGCGGACACGGCCGAGATCCCGAGGTGGTTGCCGTCGCCGTTGCCGGACGCGGTGCAGCGCACGAATCCCGGCACGCCGTGGATCGGGACGTTGCGCACCGCGACCAGCGCGTTGTCCCGGAACACGCAGCGCTGAACGCTCGGCAGCGAGGCGTTCATGAGGTCGAGGCCCGCGTTCCCGCTGCGCTCGACGATGCAGTCGCGGAGCGTCGCGTCGGACTGGTTCAGGGCGATCGCGGCGAGGCCCGAGTTGCCGCCGTTCCTCACGACCAGGCGGTCGAGCACGCTCGCGTCGGAGTCCGCGAAGAACCGCATGCCGCCCCACTGCAGCGGCGACCCCGTCGATGGTCCGTCCGCGTTCGTGTCGCCGCCGATGGAGTCGTCCGCGAACGACGTGACCACGACCGGCGCGAGCGCCGTGCCCTGCGTGACGAGCGTGCCGTGGACGTCGAAGACGATCGCCGCCGGCTTCAGCTTGACGATGACGCCGGGCCCGAGCGTGAGCGTCGCGCCGAGGAGGACGTCGCCGTTCTGCGAGAGGACCATCACACCGTTCAACAGGTTGTCGGTGCCGATCGTCGCGCTCGCTCCGAGGGTGCAGACTTGGACGTTCTGGTAGTCGCCGCCCGCGTTGCCCGACGCGGTGACGGCGTGGAAACCGGGCAGCGCGCCGAACGCCACCTGGATCACCGCCGTGCCGCCGTTGTTCGAGAATGCGCAGCCGCTGACCGTCGGGAACGAACCGTTGGCGAGGTCGAGCCCCGCGAAGCCGCCGCGTTCGAAGGTGCAGTCGGTCAGCGTGACGTCGGACTGGTTCAGCGTGACGAGCGCCCACCCGAAGATCCCGCCGAAGCGCACCACGAGGTGCTCGGCGACGCTCGCGTCGGAAGTCGAAAAGAACCGCACGCCCGGCCACTGCACTGGAGAGCCCACGGACGGCCCGTCGCCGTTCGTGTCGCCGCCCGCCGAGTCGTCCGGGAGCGAGGTGAAGACCACCGGGTTCATCGCCGTGCCGTTCACGTCGAGGACTCCGTGAACATCGAGGAATCCGCCGGTGCCGTACTTGACGATCGCCCCCGGCTGCGCGGTGAGCGTCAGCCCGGCCGGGACGGTGATCGCGCCCGTGGCGTGGTAGACGACGCCCGAGAGGAGCGGTCCGCCCGCGCCGTCGGAGACGTTGCCCGAGAGGACGACCTGAGCGGACGCCGTGCCCGCGAACGCGGCCGCGGACAGGACGAGGAAGGACGCGAGCCGGACCGAGCGAGCGGCGTGCAGCATGGGACCTCCGAGGTCGGATCACCCGACGTCGGGAGGAGCGACGTGCCGTCCGGTTCGTGACGCGCGATTCTGCAGAATCTCGCGGAGCGCGGCGAAGGTCAGCCCGAGAGCAGCCGCGCGAGACGCGCGCGCGCCCGCGTGAGGAGCTGTCGCACGGCCTCTTCGGTGCGGCCCATGCGCGCAGCGATCTCCGCGTGCGAGAGCCCGACGAAGCGCGCGAGCGAGATCACCTCGCGGTATTCGTCCGGGAGCTGTTCGAACGCGTTCTCGATCCGAGCGATCTCCTCGTTCGCCGCGGCGTGGCGGCTCGGCGAGGCGAGGACGGCGTAGCTCTCGAGCAGGCTCTGCTCGCGCTCGGCGTCGGCTCCGTCCGCCGGCACCGAGCGCGAGACGTCGCGCTTCTCCGCGACCCAGTACTTGCGCCGGACGAGGATCTTGCGGTGCGCGGAGGTGTACAGCCAGCAGCGGAACGCCTGCTCGGTCTCGACCTGCGCGCTCGGCAGATCCTGGAGCAGTTCGCGACAGACCGACTGCACCAGATCGGAGACCGACTCGCGCGCGCGCAGCTTGCGGTCGCTCTGCAGTCGCAGGTAGGCGCGAAGGCCGGGGAGGTTCTGTCGCAGCAGCACGTCCATCGCCGCGGAGTCGCCGCCGCAGGCTTGCTTCACCAGCGCTTGCAGGTCGTCGCTCAACAGGTACCTGAGAGCGATGGTAGCGGAGATCCGTTCGCGTTCGATCCGCCCCGGGCGAAGGGGACCGGGACGGCGCGCCAATCGCGCCTGGGTCGTCGCTGCTCGCTCGTTTTCCAGCGAGAATCCCCGTTGCGCCCGACCCCCACGCGGCAAGGAACGCGTGTATGCCGACCGATCTTTCCACGCTCGAGCAGTCCTTCGCTCGGTTCGCCTGCATGGGCGACTCTGCTTCGCTTGCGCGGGTGTTCGACGAGACGGCGCCGGAGCTGTTGCGCGTCGCGCGCCACGTCATGGGCCGGCGCGATCTCGCGGAGGATCTGCTGCAGAGCACGTTCCTCACGGCGATGGAGCGCGCGGGCCGCTTCGATCCGTCGCGGCGGCTCGAGCCGTGGCTGATCGGGATCCTGCTGAAGCACGCGGCTGCGATGCGCCGGCGCGAGCGACGCGGGCTCGCGGCGGGCATCGCGTCGGCCGCGACCGCTGCACCGGTCGAGCGCGCCGACTCTGCGCCGGGTCCGCTCCTCGAGATCGAAGGTCGCGAGCTGCGCGCCGCGCTCGCGGAGGCGGTGGCCGCGCTGCCGCCGGTGTATCGCGAGGTTCTCGCGCCGCGTCTTCAATCCGACGAGGCGAGCGGCCGCATCGCGCGCGGCGTCGGTCGCTCCGCGCCGCTCGTGCGCATGCAGATCACGCGCGCGCTGCGCATGCTGCGCCGCCTCCTGCCGTCCGGGTTGGCCGCGCCGGTGTTCGCGTTCTTCGTGCTGCGCCCGAGCCTCGCGGCGGTCCGCAAGAACGTGCTTTTCGAAGCGGGAGCCGCGCCGGCGGCCGCGGGCGCGGCCGGTGTGACCGGGGTCGCGGTCGGAGGATTCGTCATGTTGAAGCCCGTCGCGATCGGCCTCGCAGCGCTCGTCGCGCTCGCCGTGCTCTGGACCTGGCGCGATCACGACGCCGGCGATGCGTCGCCCGCCGGCGTCGCGGCCGCGCGCGCGCCGGCTCCGGCATTGCCCGCGACACCGGAAGCTCCGGCGATCCGCGCGCCGGAGCGCGTCGACGTTTCCGGCACGCCGGCTGTCGAACGGACGGCCGCGGCGTTCCCGCCCGACTACGTGAGAAGTCTCAGCGGCGTGCGCGGACGACTGCTCGAGTCGGACGGCGCGCCGGCGCGCGGGCTCGACGTGACGTTGCTCGAATTGAAACCGAGCGATCTCCTCGCGTCGTTCGAGCGCGCGGCCACCGCGATCGACGCGGCTCCGCGCATCGAGGTCGCATCCTCCCGCACCGACGACGACGGACGGTTCGTGCTGAGCGGCGCGCACGGCCGCGCCGTCCACGTGCTCGGCATCGACCTCGGCGGCGCGCGCGCGACGCTGCGCGCTGTCCTCGACTCGCTCGCGCCCGGCGAGACGCGCGACCTCGGCGACTTCGTGCTGCCGAAGACCGTCGAGCTGACCGGCCGCGTCGTCGACGAGGACGGCGAGCCGGTCGCGGGCGCGCGGGTCCGCGGCGCGCAGTTCCCGGTGCCGGTCGCGTCCGTGTGCGGCGAGTTCCTCGTGCCCGGGTGTCAGCTCCTGATCGGTTCGGGACCGCAAGCCGGGGTGTATCCGCTGCCGGCTGCCGCGGCGCGCCTGCTCGATCACATGCCGATCCCGACCACCACGACCGATCGCGACGGACGCTTCACGTTCACGCGCATGCCGGCGGGCGCGATCACGTTCCTCGTCGATCACGACGGGTTCGTCCCGCTCGCGGGCGGCGCGGCGCCGCCGGGCGCGGCGGGGGGGGGGGGCGCCGGCCC
>CAZOLL010000254.1:0-6495 GCA_964580365.1 uncultured Phycisphaeraceae bacterium | reverse complement strand
CGCCTTCCCGGGTTCCGCGCGTCGAGTCGACGGGAGTCCGCACGTGATCCGGACCGCTCACCGCAGCGTGCAGAATCTCCCGCGCGGAGCGCGGTCGGGCGCTCGATGCGCCGGCCGAGCGCACGCCGCAGAAAGCACAGCCGCGCTGCGCCGGCTCAAGGGCGACGAACTCGCTCCTTCGCCCACTCGATCGCGGCGTCCTGCGTCGCGATCGTCCCGGCGAGCTGCCGCTCGAACGCCTCGTTGAGGAGCGATCCCATCCGCGGACCGGGCGCGACACCGAGCGCGATGAGGTGGCGCCCGAGGAGGAGCGGCGCCGGCGCGTGCTCCGCGACGTCCAGCGCGGCGGCGCGCTCCATCAGCCACTCGCGCAGTCGGCCGCGCTCGCGCGGCAGCGCGCGGCCCTGCGCATCGGCTTCCGCGACGAGCGCGAGCATCCGCAGGTCGCATTGGCGCGCGAGCCGGCGGATCGCGCCGTCGGACGCCGCGTCGCGCGCGAGCTGGCCGGGGCGCAGGTGCAGTCGCACGAGTGTCACCACCTCGTCGATCAGCGCGGTTTCGTTCGTGAGCCGCTCCATCGCCGAGCGCGCGAGCACCGCGCCGGTTTCGTCGTGCGCGAGCGAGCGCCAGCGGCCGCGGTCGAGCCGCGTCGACGCGGCCTTGCCGAGGTCGTGGAGCAGGACCGCGAACAGGAACGCATCGGGACGCGGCGCTTCGTGCGCGAGCGTCGCTGCGAAATCGAGGCACATCGACGTGTGGCGGTACACGTCGCCTTCCGGGTGCCACTCGTTGTCCTGCGGCACGCCCTGCAGGCTCGCGAGCTCGGGCAGGACCGAGAGCGCACCGGTCTCGACCAGCGCGCGCATGCCGACCGACGGTCGCGGCGCGGCGAGCCACTTCTTCAACTCTTCGAACACGCGCTCTCGTGACAGCTCGCCGAGGTCGAGTCGCCGGCAGCGCGCCGCGGTCTCCGGGTCGATCGCGAACTCGAAGCGCGCCGCGAACTGCACCACGCGGAGCGCGCGCAGCGGGTCCTCGTCGAACGCGTCGGTCACGCGGCGCAGGAGCCGGCGCGCGAGGTCTCCGCGGCCGTCGAACGGGTCGTTGATCTCGCCGGTGAGCGGGTCCTCGAGGATCGCGTTGATGGTGAGGTCGCGGCGCGCGCACGCGTCGCGCTCCGAGAGGTTCGGGTCCGCGAACACGTCGAAGCCGCGGTGACCGCGCGCGGCCTTGCTGTCGCGGCGCGGCAGGCCGACGTCGACGGTCGCGCCGTCCCTCGTGACCTTCAGGATCCCGAACGATCGGCCGACGTCGTCCACCTTCCCGACTCGACGCAAGACCTCGAGCAACGGTTCGGACGCGAGCCGGAACACCTCGAGGTCGAAGTCGCGCGGCGTCGTTTGGCGCAGCCGATCGCGGACGGTGCCGCCGACGAGCCACGCGCGGCCGCCGCGCGTCGCAACGGCGCGGGCGACTTCCTTCGCGAGCGAGAACGCGGCAGAATCGACCATCACGCCGCACGATACCGGCGGCCGCGCGCCGATTCCGCGCGCCCGAGTTGAGGTCCGCGACGATTCGGGTATGTTCACCGCGCCGAGCCGCATCCACAGACTCTGCGACATCACGCGACAGCCTGAAGGGTTTCACCATGGTCATGAAATCGTTCTTCGCCCGCTTGTTCGGGCGCGCCGAGGACAACGGCGCGGCCGACCGCAAGGCGCGCCGTTCGCGGCCGGAGACTTCCTCGCGTCGGTTCGACTCTTCGCGCATCGCGGATGCCGATGAAGCCGACGCACCGAGCGTCCAGGACGCCACGGAAGGCGCCGAAACCGCGGGCGCCGTGAGCTCGGCCGATTTTTCGGAGACCGCGTTCGTCGCCCCGATCGCGACCGGAACCACGCGCCCGCCGATCGCCGAGAACCCGGCGCCGGCGTCCGGCCCGCCGGTCCCGTCCAAGCCGATGACGAAGGAAGAGGAACTCGCGCTCAAGCTGACGCAGGGATTCCAGGGCATCTCCTCGGTCCTGACCGGCATCGACAGGAAGATCGACGAGCAGCAGAAGAGCTCCGCCGAGCTGATGGTCACGGTGCGGCAGATCCCCGAGCTGGTGAAGGACGTTCCGGAGTCCCAGCGCCTCGGCCTCGAGATTCTCGCGAGGATCTCGACGGCGCTCGACGCGCAGAGCCGCTCGACGACCGACCTCTTGTCGCACGTTTCCGCGCTGCCGGCCGCGATCGCCGAGCTCGAGCAGGGCGTCGCCGAGCAGGCGCGCACCTCCGCCGAGGCGGAGCGCGCGTCGCGCGAGTCCCGCGAGATGGTCGGCTCTGCCCTCGCGGACGTGCGCGGCAGCGTGAGCGACCTCGAAGCTCGCTCGGCGAAGCGCCAGGAGGCGCTGCTCGCGGAATTGAAGGACCGCCAGGCGCAGCGCGACCGCCAGGTCAACGACCTGATCCAGCGCTCCGCGCGCTCGAGCCGAATGCTCGTGTTCCTGCTCGTCGTCGTGATCGTGACGCTGCTTCTCGTGGTGCGCGCCGTCGCCGCCTGATCCGACCGCGTCGGCTGGCCGAACGCAGCGCGCAGGAGGCCTCGGAGCGGCGTTCCAGCCCGCCCGATATTGCCTGTTGAAAGTTCGTGGAGAACTGCGATTTCGAGGGAGTCGGACCGGTTCGCGAAACCGGGCGGCCGCGCCACCCCACCGCGCGAAACCGCTGAACACAGCCGACTTGGGCGCTCGCGTCGGATTGGCGCGGGGAATCGCGTGAAGCACGAGTGAAGGTTGCATCATCGGTGAAAAACGAAGCGGTCTCGCGCTCGGACCCTGCCGCGGTCCCCGACGGCGAAACAGGTGTCCCAACGGCACCGGCGGCGGGTCCGAGCGAGGTCTCGCGCCTCGTCGTGATGGCGCTGATCGGTGTCTGTTGCGCGATCTGGGGCAGCACGTGGCTCGTGATCCGTCACGGCATCGCCGACGTGCCGCCGTTCACCGCGGCGGCGCTGCGCTTCCTGCTCGCGGTCCCGGTGATGTCCGGCGTTGCCGCACTGCTCGCGCGCAGAGAGGGCGGCGTCGCGCCGCCCTGGTGGCTTTCCGCCGTGATGGGGACCCTGAACATCGGAGCGTCGTTCGGCATCGTCTACTGGTCCGAGCAGTTCCTCCCGTCGGGCCTCGCGAGCATCCTGTGGGGGACGTTTCCGATCCTGATGGCGATCTCCTCGCATCGTTTCCTCCCGGGCGAGCGGTTGTCGTTGCGCCACGGTTTCGGTTTCCCGCTCGGGTTCGCCGGCGTCGTGGTGTTGTTCGCGACCGACATCCGCGACATCGGACCCGATGCGGTGAAGGGGGCGTGCGTGCTGCTCGCCTCGCCGCTCGTCGTCGCCGTGGGGACCACGCTGGTCAAGCGCCACGGCGGCGGCGTCAGCTCGCTGCTCCTCAACCGCAACGCGATCATCATCGGCGCCGTCTGGCTCTCGCTGCTCGCGCTCCTCTTCGAGCGCGACGCGCCGATGCACTTCACTCGTGGCGCCGTGCTGTCGATCGTCTACCTCTCGCTGTTCGGGACGGTGGTGACGTTCGGCCTGTACTACTGGCTCCTGCGCCACGTGAAGGCGTACCGCATGTCGATGATCCCGTACGTGACGCCCGTGATCGCGGTGGTGCTCGGCGCGCTCGTCGATCACGACCCGGTGTCGTGGGCGACGCTCGCCGGCATGGCGCTCATCCTCGGCGGCATCGGACTCGCGGCGAAGTGACGGCGACGCGTCACTTCTTGGCGCGTTCGACCTCGACGCCCTGCTGGGCGCGGTTCGTGTTGGACTTCCACGCCGCGTCGTAGCGCTTCTGCGAATCGAGGAGCTGATCAAAGGCCTTGTCGCGCTCCATGTCCTCGGACTTGGCCTTCTCGAATTCGGCCTTGTTCACGCTCTGCCCCGCGACGCCGGCGGTGAGCGCGCCGGCGGAGCGCTCGAACGCGTAGTTTCCGTTCCACTCCGCGACGATGGCGACCGGGCCGGTATCGGCCGGCGCCGCGCAGATGCCGCGCAGGTCGGTCTTCGCGGTGGTGATCGGGTTGCCGCCCTCGGGGATGAACGTGATCGCCACGTCCTCCTTCACCACGCCGCGCGCGGCGTCGGTCGCGTGGACCCGCAGTTCGCCGCCGGCCTCGACTTCGATCGCGAGGTCGCTGCGGACGGCCAGCACGCGTGCGCCGAGATCGCCGGCACGCACGAGCAGGAGCCACGCACCGCGTCCTTCCAGGTCGAGCTGCGTCGTCACGCTCTTCAGCGCGCCCGGCATCGCCTCGGGCAGCGGCGCGTCGAACGTCTTCGCCGGCTTCACCCCGGCGAGCCGCACGTCGGCGAGGCCCGCGAGGCCCTTGTGTTCGAGCAGGAGACGCCGCAGGTCGACCGGGTAGGCCCGCACTTCGACGCGCTCCGCCGCGCCGCGCACGTCGACCTTGAGGCGAAGCGGCTCGCCGCCGCGCGCGCGGATCACTTCCGGAGCGACGAGCCCGCTCTGCGTCAGCCACGAGAGCGATCGCTCCGCGTCGGGGAATCGGTCGCGCACGGCCGCGTAGTCGGCGCGCGCGAGGTCGAGCTCGCCGCGCGCGTGGCGAATCTGCGCTCGCATCAGGCGACCGGCGGCGCCGAGTCCCTGCTCGCGCGCGTCGTCGGAGCGGGACGCCTGATCGACCAGGACGTTCGCCGCCGCGAGCGCTCCGTCAAGGTCGCGCATCGCGAGCGCGGCGTACGCATCGACCCACACCCACGTGAAGCGCAGATCGCCGGACGGGAACGCCTTCCTTCCCGTGGCCGCGAACGCGCGCGCCGCGGAGTGGTCCTTCCGGTCGAGCTCGACGTTCGCGAGCGTGAGCAGCGCCTCGTCGGCGTCCGCCGCGTCCTTGTCCTCCGCGAGCCAGCGCAGGAGCGTGCGGCGCGCGCGATCGAGCAGTTCGCCCGACGTCATCTGCTCCGGAACGTCGGTCTTCGGCGGGGCCGTCTTGCCGAGCGACCAGAGATGCTGCGCGAACGCGAAGCGGGTCGTGGCGACCTCGGACGAGTCCGGCGCGTCGTCGAACAGGCGCTGCATCGCGGCGAACGCCGCGCGCTGCCGTCCGGTCGCTTCCAGCCGGCCGACGACTTGCGCCTCTTCGAGGAACGTCGCCTCCGCGATCGCGCGGAACACCTGCCGCCCGCGCTCGAACTCGCGCAGCTGGCGATAGGCGCGGCCGACCTCCGACATCGCGCCGAACTGCACCACGAACGACGGGTCGCGCTCCTTCAACAGCTCGAAGAACGCGACGGTGTCGGCATCCGACTTCTCCTCGACCGAAGCGACCAGCAGGAGGCGCAGCGTCTCGCGCGCGGGGTCCGCCTTCAGCCGCAGCTTCGCGAGCGGGAGCAACAGCTCGCGCGCGCGGCGGAAGTCCTTGCGATCGATCGCGGCCGCGCCAGCGCGGTACGCCTCGTCGGGAGTCGGCGCGATGTCCGCGTCGGGGTCGGCGTCGGGCGCCGGGGGCGTGAGCGCAGTCGCGCCCGTCGCCGTGACGAGCGCGTCCGGACCCGCGCGGCCGAGGCGCGCGCGCGCCGCGCCGAACGTGAACGCGCCCGGGACGCGCGGCGCGAGGGCGTAGGACACCCAACGCGAGTTGTCGATCGCGCGCGTGCGCGGAACGCGCATCCACAGGCCGTCCGCGTCGACGACGACGTCGCTCGCGCCGCCGACGCTGTCCGCGACCAGGCCGAGGCCCGGCGGGATCGCTTCGTGGATCCAGTGTTCGCCGACCGGCGCGTCGTTGAAGCGCACGATCAACGACACGCCGATCTGGCGGTCGAGCGCGGGCGTCGTCGTGAGGCGCGGACGGCGGTCGCGCGCGTCGTCCTCGAGGATCGTGTCGCCGACCGGGAACCACGCGCCGTCACGTCGCGCAGAGGCGCGGTTCACGCGTCGCTCGATCGTGATCGGCGTCGGGCCCGATGGCGCGGCGTCACCACGGCCGCGGCGTTCGATCGAGAACAGGACCGCGGGGCCGCCCGACGCGGAGATCGTGAGAGCACGGGTGTCGCCGATCGCGGCCGCCGGCAGCGTGATGGACGCACTCGCGAAGTCGCCCTCGAGCGTTCTTTCCTCCGACGACGTGCTCGACGAATCGCGCGCGACGCGCACTCGCGTGGAGTTCGACTCCACCGCCGGACTCGCCGTCGCGACGCCGAGCAGGATGCCCGTCGCGAGCGAGCGGAACGAGCGGCCGGCCCGGTGCTGCCACAGGAAGCCCTGCGCGCGCGCGAACGCTTCGTCCTTCGATCCGCCGGCCGCGGCGGCGCGCACGACGAGCGCCGTGACTTCTTCCGCGGCCGACAACGGCGTCGCGGGCTCGCGATCACCGGCGCACTGACCGTCCGCGCCGACGCGCGTGGCGAGCGTGGCGAGCGTCGCGGCGGTCTCGTCGGGGCGTCCCGCCGCGTTCAACAACAACGCGAGCAGAGCGAGCGCGCGCGCTT
>CAZOLL010000253.1:0-6496 GCA_964580365.1 uncultured Phycisphaeraceae bacterium | reverse complement strand
GAAGGTGCCCTTCTCGACCTCCTTGGGCAGGTCGAGGTTCGTCGCGAGGACGACGCGGACGTCCACCTGGATCGTCTCGTTGCTGCCGAGGGCCTCGAACTCCTTGTCCTGCAGGATGCGCAGCAGCTTCATCTGCAGCATCGGCGAGGCGTTGTTGATCTCGTCGAGGAAGATCGTGCCCCGGTCGGCGGCGGCGAACTTGCCGAGCTTGTCGGCGTTCGCGCCGGTGAACGCGCCGCGCTTGTAGCCGAACAGCTCGCTCTCGAGCAGCGTCTCGGGGATCGCGGCGCAGTTCTCGGTCACGAACGGCTGGTCCTTCCTCGGCGAGTTCTTGTGGATCGCGCGCGCGATCAGCTCCTTGCCGGTGCCGGACTCGCCCTGCACGAGGACCGAGATCGCCGAGGCGGCGACGCGATCGACCACTGCAAACACGGCGCGCAACGCCTTCGAGTCGCCGATGAGGTTCGCGTAGCGCGAACGGTCGCGCAGTTCGTCGGTCGTCGACTGCGGCGCGCGCTCGCGCGAGTTCTCGAGAGCCGCCTCGCAACGGCGCCAAGCGGCCTCGAGCCCTGCGCGGCCGTGCGCGCCGCCGATCGCGGAGAGCAGGGCATCGAGTTCTGCGAGTCGGGCTTCGAGTTCACCGCTCATCGGGCGGCCTTCCGCAAGTTGGCGTACTCGAGCACGAGTCGTTTCTCTCCGTAGTCGTCGAAGTCGACGGTCACTTTCGCAGTGCGGCCGAAACCCGAGAGTCCCAGCACGCGTCCGACGCCGAAGTGCTGATGCACCACTCGGTCGCCCTCCTCGAACGGCGGCTCCGCGCCGTCCGACTCGGGCTCGTACCACGCGCCGTCGATCGGCTCCGCGACGATGCCCGGACGCACCGAGGCGTCGAATTCGATCAGATCGCGCGGGATCTCGTCGAGGAAGCGCGACGGCGTCTCGAACCCTCCGGCGAAACCGGTGCGACGGCGCGCGTACGAGAGCGTGAGGCGCCGTTGGGCGCGGGTGATCGCGACGTAGAGCAGGCGGCGCTCTTCCTCGAGATCCTCGTCGCTGCCGATGGAGCGCGCGTGCGGGAGCAACCCTTCCTCGAGCGCAGTGACGTGGACGATCGGGAACTCGAGTCCCTTCGCGCTGTGGATCGTCATCAACGTGACGCGGTCGGCGGCTTCGTCTCGGTCGTCGCGCGAGCGGATCAGCGTCGTCTCCTGCAGGAAGTCCTCGAGCGTGGCGTCGGGGCGCGCGAGATCGAACTCGAAGAGGGCGCGGCGCAATTCCTCCACGTTCTCGAGTCGCTCCTCGGTGAGCGGGTCGGCGAGCTCTTCGAGGAACGCGCGGTAGTTCGTTTCGAGCAGGATGCGATCGAGGATCGGCGCGACCGGCGTCCTCGGCATGTTCACGAGCTCGAACAAGAGCCGCGCGAAGTCCTCGAGGCCCGCCCTCGCGTTTCCCTTCATCTCCGAGTGGACGAAGGGGTCCATCACCACGTCGCGGAGCGGACGGGTCTCGGCGGCGGCGCGCTCGACGAGACGCTCCACGGACTTCGCTCCGATGCCGCGCGAGGGAACGTTGAGGACGCGGAGCAGATCGAGCGAGTCGTGCGGGTTCACGACCACGCGCAGGTACGCGATGAGGTCCTTCACCTCGCGACGCTCGTAGAACTCGACGGCGCCGACGATGCGGTACGGGAGGTTCGCGCGGCGCAACTCAGCTTCGAGCGTTCGCGAGCAGGCGTTGGTCCGGTAGAGCACCGCGATCTCCGACGGGCGAGCGCCTTCGTCGATCGCGGCGCGGATGGCGGCGACCACGCGCTGCGACTCGTCGGTGTCGGAATCGCCGGCGAGCAGGCGCAGGCTCTCGCCTTCGCCGAGGCTGGAGCGGAGGTCGCGCTCGACGCGCAGCTTGTTGTTCGAGATCACGGCCGTCGCCGCGCGCAGGATGCGGTTCGTCGAGCGGTAGTTCTCTTCGAGCTTCACCACGCGCGTGCCGGGGAAGTCGCTCTCGAACTCGAGGATGTTGCGGATGTCCGCGCCGCGCCACCGGTAGATCGACTGGTCGGGATCGCCGGTGGCGCAGACCTCGGTGTGCGGTCCCGCGAGGCGGCGCAACAGCTCGTACTGGACCCGATTGGTGTCCTGGTATTCGTCGACGAGGACGACGTCGAAGCGCTCGCTCCAGCGGCGAGCCGTCGCGGCATCGTTCGAGAGCACTCGGAGCGGCTTCAGCAGCAGGTCGTCGAAATCGACGGCGTGCTGGGACGCGAGCATGCGCTCGTAGCCGCGGTAGGCGCGCTCGAACACGTCGTGCACCGTCTCGTCCGCCGCGGGCGGCGGCTCGTTCGCGTTCTTGCGATCGGAGATGAACGCGAGGTAGTCGCGCGGACGGTTCTCGGGGTTGCCGAGCTTCAGTTCCTTCAGCACTTCCTTCATCACGACGAGCTGGTCGGACGCGTCGAGGATCGTGAAGTTGGGATCGACGCCGGCGGCGGCTGCCTCGATGCGGAGCAGACGCGCGCCGAACGAATGAAACGTCGAGATCCAGGTCGGGCGCAGCGGCAGGAGCTTCTGCACGCGCTCCTTCATCTCGTTCGCCGCCTTGTTGGTGAACGTGATGGCCAATACGCGATGCGGCGAAACGCCGGCGCGGACGAGGTGTGCGACACGGCGCGTGATGACCCGCGTCTTGCCCGATCCCGCGCCGGCGACGACGAGCAGGGGCGTGCCGCGATGGGTCACGGCGGCGCGTTGCGCGTCGTTCAAGTCGCGGAGGATCTCGTCCACGTTCGACCGTCCGGTATCTTCTTCCGCTTCCCGGAGGCGCGATCTTAGCGCGACGTCCGCGACGGTCGACGGCGGCGGCCGGTTTCCTTTCGGAGAGCCCTGATGATCCGCGGCATCGGAATCGATCTCATCGAGGTGGCGCGGATCGAGCGTGCGCTCGACGAGCACGGCGATCGCTTCCTCGCGCGGATCTTCACCGCGGACGAGATCACGCACGCGCTCCGTCTCGCGGGTCGGGCTCGCCTTGCGCATCTCGCGGGACGGTTCGCGGCGAAGGAAGCGGCCGTGAAGGCGCTCGGCACCGGCATCGCGCGCGGCGTCGGCTTCCTCGACGTCGAGATTCGCGCCGACGCGGCGAGCGGCGCGCCGAGCCTGTCGCTGCGCGGCGAGGCGCTCGCGCTCGCGACGCGCATCGCGATCGACCGCACGCTCGTCTCGATCACCCACACCGACACGCACGCCGCCGCGGTCGTGGTCCTCGAGAAAGCCTGAGGGCGCGCTCGGCGTTTCCGCCGCGCGCGCCCTGGGGTCGGCCGAACCAGGCCGTCGGGACCGCAGGTCAGTGCGGCTGGTTCGGAAGCGTGTCGATGAAGTACGTCGGCTGCGCCTGGACCGCGAACAGCGCGGTGGCGAGCGGGAACTGCGACGTGCCACGGAGCAGCACGACCTGAACGCCGATGCCGGTCAACCCCGGCTGCCCGGCGATCATGTGCGACAAATCGGCGAGCGCGATGCCGGAGTCGGACAACGCGAGCTGCTGCGTCTGGAAGACGTCGACGAGCGACGTGCCGCTCGGCGAGAGCGTGCCGAGGAGCAGGAGCGCGTGGCGAGCGGGTGTCCCCGGCTCCGCCGCGAGCCGGACCGCGAGGCCGGTCTTCAGGCGGAAGCGTCCCGAGACCTGGGCCTCGCCGTCGATCTCGCGCACCTTCACGTCGGTATTGGGCATCGGCGTCAGCACGTCGAACGGCGCGCGCGCCGAAGCCTTCGTGTTTGAGGCGGCGTTGGTCACGACGTCCGCGTGCTCGATGATCGCGCGGGAGCCGTTCAACCCGAGGTCCGACGCAACCGTGGTGAGAGTCGCTCCCGGGACGAACGCGACGTGCACCGGCTGCAGACCGGCGACCAGTTCAGTCGAGCCGCCACCTCCGCCGGATGAGTTGTTCGGCAGGTTGAACGGGCTGTCGTTGTCACCGCCGCCGCTACCGAACGCGAAACGCGCCGCGACGACGATCGCGAGCACGAGTGCGGTCTTGAGGGATCGGGCCACGAACATCTTGGGGACCTCAGTGAATCCTTCCGGGGCGGCCATCATTCTTACCCACGGAACAGGATCGGGTAACGCTTGAGCAGGTCGTTCCGGAATTGGGACCGTTTCGCGAGGAGTCCGCGGAACTCCGACGCGCGCTCAAGGGTGCGGCGCGCCTCGGAAACCTTGGCAGGGAACCTCTCCACGAGCCGGCCGAAGAACTCGGCCGACCGGTCGAACTTCTCGAGCTTCGCGTTGAACATCGCGAGGCTCACCAAGACGGTGAAGAACCGCGGATCGTCGTCGACGATGCCCGTCGCCAGGATGTCGTCGAAGCAGCGGATCGCGCGCTTGTAGTCGCGCTGGTAGGCGTACGCGTTGCCAAGCGCCTGCAGCGTCATCGCGCGGACAGTGCGGTCGAGCTCGGTGCGCGCGAGGATCTTGCGGTACTGGGCGATCGCGTCCACCGGACGGTCGATGCGCTGGAAGTAGACGCCGAGGTACAGACGGGCCTGGACGTGCTCGGGGCGCAGGATCACGGCTTCCTCGAGGAAGCGGCGCGCGTTGTCCAGCGAGGCGCGGCCCGAGCGGGCGCCGAGCCGGGTCGCGCGGACACTGCGTGCGGTGCCGCCCGAGCGGAACATGTCGCGCGCGCGGCGCAGGTCGCGGCGGGAGTCCTTCGTCTTCTTGTCGCTCGTGTTGGAGAGGTTGCCCGTCTCCTTCGCGAGGCGCTCGCCCTCGGCGCGCGCGCGCTCGATCGAGACGGCCTTGCGGTGGACGAACGTGACCAGGCGCGCGTCGTTGCCGGCGAGGAAGTACGCCTTGCCGAGCTCGTACATCAGCTCCGCGAGGCGGTCGAGGTTGCCGGACAGGAGCGTCGTCGAGAGCCCGGCGAAGAACTTGGTCGAGTCGAACGCGGCGATCTCGGCGTCGACGTCGGCATCACCGGACGACGTCGCACAGTGCGCGCGGATGTTGCGCCGCAACGCCTCCATCGAATCGCGGCACTCGTCGCAGAGTTCGAGGTGGACGACGAGGTTCTTCGAATCGGCCTGGGAGAGTTCGCGGTCGACGTAGTCGTGGATCTGCTGCTCGAACTCCGCGCACGGCATGTAGCGCAGCTCAGGGGAGCGGTCGGAAGTCATCGCTCACCTCCGGCGACCGCGTCGATCGCCCGCAGGATCTTCTTCCGCGCCCGGCAGATCACCATCTTCAGGTTCTCGAGCTTGATCGCGAGCCGCTCGGATGCCTCGCGGTAGCGGACGCCCTCGACCTCGACCAGAGTGAGCGCGCGCTTCTCGCGATCGTTCAACGTGGTCTCGTACGCCTTCAAGTAGTTCGCAAGGAACAGGAGCCAGAGGTGCCCGCACTCACCGCGGCTCTCCTCCTTCACCAGCGCGCCGAGCGGGCTCGGCTGCTGCTCGTCTTCGAGCGAGTCGGAGAACGACTCGCTCGAGATCGTGTTCCCGTGCGAGCCCTTCAGGTGCTTGAGGATCGTGTTCCGGATGATCGAGTAGGACCAGTTGCGGAAGGAGAACTCCTTCTCGTCCCGGAAGCGATGCGGGTAGCGGAAGATCGAGACGAAGACGTCCTGCAGGATGTCGTTCGCGTCGAGTTGCGCGTTCAAGAACCGCAGCTTCTTCACGATCACCACGAGGAACTCGCGGTAGTTCAGCTCATAAAGAAGCGAGTAAGCCTCGAGGTTCCGGTGGACACGGAAGGTGTCCATCAGGCATGTGTTCACGTGAGCGACGGAAAGCTCACCGCGCTCGAAGCGCTCGAGGATCTTGAGGAGGCGTTTTTCGTGAGTGTCGCGGGCGATCCGCTGGACCCGGCTGCGAAGCTGCACGGGAGCGACGGCGCCCAATGGGCCCGCGGTCGCGGCAGCGCTCGATGTGCCTCGAGTCTCGCTCATCGGTCCGACCCGCCCTGGTCGACGCTCGAACGATCCGTCCCAGTTCCGACTTCGAAGTTGACGCCACGCCTGGTGAAGCCGACCCTGACGGGACGCGACTATAGTCGAGCTTCGCGTCTGTAACCCCCTCGCGCTGGCGGCGAATGCGTTTTTTTTCATTCGAGATCCGTTTCAGGACCGCGACTTACGCTCCGACCGGTCGGGATTGAAAGAAGCTTGCACTCCGTCTCCGACACGCGCGCTGAATCGACGCTCCTGCGAGGAGCCACCGTCGTCACCGTGAACGACGCGTTCGAGGTCGTCGACGCCGACGTGTGGATCGAGAACGGCGTGATTCGCGCGCTTCTCGATCGCTCGCATCCGAAGCCCAAGGTCGATCGCGAGGTGGACGCCGCGGGGCACGTTCTCATCCCGGGCTTCGTCCAGAGCCACGTGCACTGCTGCCAGACGCTGTTCCGCGGCGCCGCCGACGATCTGCCCCTGCTCGACTGGCTGAAGCATCGGATCTGGCCGCTCGAGGCCGCGCACGACGCGCGGTCGCTCGGCGCGAGCGCG